>JAFWFI010000056.1 GCA_017515705.1 Bacillota bacterium | reverse complement strand
TGCAGCATGCTGTGGACCATGAGGTAAACCATTTCACGGGTGTAGGAATGACCGTATTCCTCCGCCTGTTCCCGGGCCCGTTCTGGGCAGATGATCACATCTCCGAGGCAGGCGTAAACCTCCTCCCGGATCTCATCCTGATCGTTGTACTGGGGAAAGGACAGCACGTCCGTGACAGCGTCCTTGTCCCGGTACTCCCGGTTGATCTCCCGGATCTCCTCCGGCGAGACAAAAGACAGACTGACTTCCGTCGTCTCGTCGCTGTACTCCAGCCCTTCGTTCTTCAGGCACAACTCCCCCGCCTGTTTCATTAAAGCGAGAAGAGATTCTTCCTGTTGTAATTCGTCGTTGAGTTCGATGATCATTTAAGCCTCCTGGGACTAGATTGGAGATGGCAGATGGAAGATGGGAGAAAGATCCTTCGCTGCGCTCAGGATGACAATGTCATTCTGAGGGCGAAGCCCGAAGTATCTTCTCCAATCTGCAATCTTCAATCTCTTATCTTACTCTTCGTCTTCCTCATCCAATCCCTGCGCATGGGCCCTTTCGTATGCTTCAATGATCCGGCGCACGAGGTCGTGCCGGACAACGTCCTGCGCCTTCAGGTAGCAAAAGCGAATGCCCTTCACGCCCTGCAGGATCTGCATGGCCTGCTTCAGGCCGGATTTCTTGCCCCTGGGCAGGTCCGTCTGGGTGATGTCCCCGGTCACCACGACCTTGGAGCCGAACCCCAGCCGGGTCAGGAACATCTTCATCTGCTCTTTCGTGGTATTCTGCGCTTCGTCCAGGATGATGAAGGCGTTGTCGAAGGTCCGCCCCCTCATATAGGCCAGGGGGATAACTTCGATGATCTCCTTCTCCCGGAGACGGCCGGCGTTTTCCCGGCCCAGAATATCGTACAGCGCATCGTACAGCGGCCGCAGGTACGGATCCACCTTTTCCTGCAGGTCCCCCGGCAAAAATCCCAGCTTTTCACCGGCTTCCACCGCCGGCCGGGTGAGGATGATCTTCTCCACCTGCTTGCTCTTGAAGGCGGAAGCCGCCAGGGCAACGGCGATGTAGGTCTTCCCGGTGCCGGCAGGGCCGATCCCGAAGACGATGTCGTACTTTCGGATCGCCTCGGCATAGGACGCCTGTCCCAGCGTCTTGGGTTTGATGGGCTTGCCTTTGTGGGTATAGCAGATGATCCCGCCTTCCAGCCGGGCTTCTTTATAGGATTTTCCCTCTTCCTGCAGGGAGATCACGTAGTGGACCTTCTGAGAGTCCACGCTCTCTCCTGCCCGGACGATGTCGATGAGTTCGCTGAGCGCACCGCCGGCTTCCTCGCAGCGAACGCCGGCAACGACGATATCGCTGCCCCGTTCCCGGACTTCCACATCGTAGGCTTCCTCGAGGATCCGGATGTTGCTGTCCAGGCTGCCGAAGATCCGCTTCATCAGTTCCGCGTCATCAATGGTGATTTTCCATTCGTTCATGTACTGTTCTCCTATAAATCCATTATATATAATTCTCGGCAAATTTGCCACTGTTATTGCTTTCCGGTGCTGCCGAATCCGCCCCGGTCCGTTTCCTCCGTCAGGTCGCTTTCGGTGAACTGCAGCGGGGGCTGGTTCTCCATGATCCGGAACTGGCAGATCCGGTCGTTGAAGTGCACTACGGTGTCCCGAACCGCGTATACCGGCATGAACCACTGGTCCCCCGGTCCGCAGTAGGTGTTGTCGATGATCCCGACGCTGTTGGTCATGATCAGCCCGTAGTTTTTGAAGGTGGAACTGCGGGGCACCACATGGGCTTCGTACCCCTCCGGCAGCTTCATCGCCACCCCGAGAGGGATCAGCCGGAATTCCCCGGCCTTCATTTCCACCGTTTCCGCCGCCCGGAGGTCGATCCAGTCCGACTTGCCTTCGATCGGGCGAAGGCGCTCCAGGTCGGGGTTGAAGTATTTGATCTTGATGTTCATGGTTGTTCCTTTTTGAGATTGGAGATTAGAGATTGGAGATTGGAGAAGATTCTTCGGCCCAGGGGCCTGAGAATGACATTATTGTCATCCTGAGCGCAGCGAAGGATCTCTCTCCCATCTTCCATCTTCAATCTCTTAACGTAAAAAGACGGAAATACGCTGTACTCCCGTCCAATGCTCCTTATGCCCGTATTGCCTGCTTGAGGTCGATTGCTTTCCGCCCGGTTGCGGAAGCGGAATACCGGTTGAGGTCGGTGATTTCGTCGATGACCTGACGGACGTCGTCCATGGTCACATCGGAAATCATGTCCAGTGTTTCTTCCGGCGTATAGATCTTTCCCAGCAGGAGATAGGTCTTTCCGTTGGAAGCCATCCGTCCGCTGACGCTTTCCAGCCCGAAAATCGTGCTGCTCTTCAGCTGTTCCTTGGAAGCGAAAAACTCGTCGTCGGTGATCCCGTCCTTCTTCAGAAGGGCCAGTTCTTCCTTTACGCAGTCGATGGTTTCTTCCAGCTTGTCCTGTCCGACGCCGGCGTAGATGGCGAAAAAGCCGTCACTGGTGTAGGAACTGAGGTAGGAATAGACCGAGTAGGCCATTCCCTTCTCTTCCCGGATGTGCTGGAACAGCCGGGAGGACATACTGCCTCCCAGGATGCCGCTGACAACGTGTCTGGCATAATAAAGGTCGTCCGTCAGCTTCATCCCCGGCACACCCATGCAGATGTGGGCCTGCTCGATGTCCCGTTCCTTGAAGATAAACTTCGGTTCATAGCTGTCCGGATAGGTCACGGGCTGCTGTTTCTTTGTGCTCAGGTCGTTGAAATACCGATTGAAGCTTTCCAGGATCTTCTCCTCGTCGAAACTGCCCGCCACGGAAACCAGGACATTGTCCACCGTGTAGTTTTCGCTGACGTAGGTTCTCAGGTCGTCCGGCGTAAAGGTCGCCAGGATCTCCTTCGTGCCCAGGATCTCCGTTCCCAGGGGATGGTCGTCAAAAACAGCCTCGTAAAAGGTATCGCTGACATCGTCTTCCGGCGAGTCGTCGTGCATGTTGATTTCTTCGTACACCACCTGTTTTTCCCGTTCCATTTCGATGACATCGTAGCTGGAATGGAAGAAGATGTCGAACAGGACTTCGATGCCCGGTTCGATGTTGCTGTCCAGGGTTTTCACATAGTAGCAGGTGGCTTCCTTCCCGGTAAAGGCGTTGATCTGTCCGCCGATCCGGTCGATTTCCTCTGCGATCTGCCGTGCGCTTCGGGTCGGTGTTCCCTTAAAAGTCATATGCTCAATAAAATGGGAAATACCGTAGTTTTTCCCATTCTCATTGACTGAACCGGCTTTGACCCAAATGCCGACGCAGGTCGACTTGGCGGAAGGGATGTGCTCCAGGACCACATCCGCTCCGCAGTTCAGTTTTCTTATTTTAACCATTATTGATTCGGCTCCTATTTACTCGGCTCCTGTTTATTCGGCTCCTGTTTTCTCTTCGGGATCAGGTCCTTGTGAGAAAGATTGATCCGGTTCTGGCTGTCGATTTCCATAACCTTGACCTGGATGTGGTCGCCCACCTTCAGGGCGTCTTCCACCTTGGCCACTCTCTCGTGGGAGATCTTGGAGATGTGCAGCAGACCTTCCTTGTTCGGCAGGATCTGTACGAATGCGCCGAAGGCCATCAGCCGTGTAACAACGCCGTCGTAAACTTCGCCCACTTCCGGTTCCTTCACGATCATGTTGACTTCGTGCAGGCCGGCTTCGATGGTCGCCTTGTCCTTGCCGGATACGTATACTGTTCCGTCGTCTTCGATGTCGATCTTGACGCCGGTCTTGTCGATAATGCCGTTGATGACTTTGCCGCCCGGCCCGATGATCTCACGGATCTTGTCGGGATGTACCTTGATGATCTCGATCCGCGGAGCGTTCGGATTCACTTCCGGACGCGGTCTCGGGAGAACATCCAGCATCTTGTCCATGATGAACATTCTGCCTTCTCTGGCCTGTGCGATGGCGGTCTTTAAGATGTCGCGGTCGATGCCGTGGATCTTGATATCCATCTGGATGGCGGTGATGCCTTTTTCCGTACCGGCTACCTTGAAGTCCATGTCGCCCAGGAAGTCTTCCATGCCCTGGATGTCGGACAGGATGGCTACCTTGTCTTCGGACTTGATCAGGCCCATGGCGATACCGGCTACCGGTGCCTTGATCGGTACGCCAGCATCCATCAGCGCCAGGGTGCTGCCGCAGACGGAAGCCTGGGAGGTACTGCCGTTGGAGGACAGTACTTCGGAAACCAGACGGATCGTGTACGGGAATTCTTCTTTGCTGGGGATCACCGGCAGCAGCGCTCTTTCCGCCAGTGCGCCGTGCCCGATCTCTCTTCTGCCCGGTCCTCTCATTGGTCTGGTCTCGCCGACGCTGTAGCCCGGGAAGTTATAGTGATGGATGTATCTCTTTTCGGTTGCTTCGGTAATGCCGTCCAGGGTCTGGGACTCGCTGAGCATGCCCAGTGTGGCAACGGTCAGTACCTGGGTCTGTCCTCTGGTAAAGAGGCCGGTGCCGTGCGCCTTGGGCAGCACGCCGGTCTCGCACCAGATCGGACGGATCTCGGTGGTCTTCCGGTTGTCCGGACGAACGCCTTCGTTCAGGATCCGGCTCCGGACCATTTCCTTCTTCAGTTTATACAGAACAGCGTCCACGTCCTTCAGGTCGTCCGGATATTTTTCCTTGAAGTATTCCATGGTTTCCTTTTCGACCTTGTCCATGTTTTCCTGCCGTTCCACCTTGTCTTCGGTGTAGATGGCTTCCTTCATCTTGTCGTTGGCAAATGCCAGTACTTCCGCTTCCAGTTCTTCGGATACGGTGTGCAGTACCGGTACCTTCTTTTCCTTGCCGACCTTGGCCTGGATGTCTTCGATGAAGGCGATGATCTTCTTGATCTCTTCGTGTGCCCGCATGATGGCTTCCAGCATGTCGTCTTCGGAGATCTCATTGGCGCCGGCTTCTACCATCATGATGGCTTCCTTGGTGCCGGAAACGACCAGGTGCAGGTCGCTCTTTTCTCTCTGTTCCAGGGTCGGGTTGACGATGAATTCATCGCCGATCTTGCCCATCATAACGGTACCGGTCGGACCTTCGAAGGGAATGTCGGATATGCTCAGGGCAATCGAGGAACCGATCATGGCCACGATTTCGGAGGGGCAGTCAAAGTCTGCGCTCATGATGGTTGCCACCACGTGCACGTCGTTGTAATAGCCCTTCGGGAACAGCGGGCGGATCGGACGGTCCATCAGACGAGCGCTCAGGGTCGCCTTTTCGGACGCTTTTCCTTCTCTCTTGATGAAGCCGCCGGGGATCTTTCCGGCCGCATACATTTTTTCTTCATAGTCGCAGGTCAGCGGGAAGAAGTCGATGCCTTCCTTTGCTTCTGCGGATGCGGTAGCCGTTACGAGGACGACGGTGTCGCCGTAGCGGACCATGGTGGAGCCGTTGCACAGCTGCGCGACTTTACCGGTTTCGACCCGAAGGGTTCTTCCGGCGAGTTCCAGTTCAAATACGTTGAAATTGTCCATTTTTTACCTCCATTTTTCATTTGATCCGGCAGGATCCTGGCTTGACAATCCGACCTGCTTTCCTTCAAACAGGCCCGATTCTCAAGCCCGATTACCCTGCCATTATATGCTCTAAAAGCGGGGTCGACAAAACCCCGCTTTTGTAAAGCCGCAATTACTTTCTCAGACCCAGACGCGCGATCAGGCTTCTGTATCTTTCGATGTCCTTTTCCTTCAGGTAAGCCAGCAGGTTTCTTCTCTGGCCGACCATCTTCAGCAGACCTCTTCTGGAGTGGTGGTCCTTCTTGTGAATGCTGAGGTGCTCGTTCAGGTGGTTGATCCGGTTGGTGAGGATCGCAACCTGTACTTCCGGGGAACCGGTGTCGCCTTCATGAGTCTTGAATTCGTCGATAATTAATGCTTTCTTTTCCTTGTCCATTTTCATTCTCCTTTTCTTTTATTACCGTGATGCCGGGTAATACGTTGGAGACTCGTAAAACGCAGCATACGGCCGACAATTGATTCTATCACATCCCGGGGGCTGTGTAAAGAAAAAATATTACTCCTCTTCGTGATAATTTCGGGCGGTCTCGCAATCGCGCTGGATCTGCTCCGCCAGTGCATCCACGCTGGGGAATTTCATTTCGTCCCGGATCTTCTTGATGAATTCCACCTTGATCTCCCGGCCGTAAATGTCCTTGTTAAAATCGAAAATATGGGTTTCAATGACCCGTTTGTTGTCACCGATGGTGGGCTTGATCCCCACGTTGGTCACCCCTTCGTACTGCTTGAAATTGTAATTGCACAGGGTGATGTACACGCCGTTGGAGGGGGTCACCATGCTCTCGTCGATGAGGATGTTGGAAGTCGGGAAGCCGATGGTCCGGCCGATCATGTTGCCCCGCACCACTTCGCCGCCGATGCTGTAGTTGCGCCCCAGCATCAGCCGGCATTCGTCCACCTTGCCCTCGGCGATGAGTTCGCGGATCAGGGTGCTGCTGACCACCTTGCCCTTGACCTTGATCGGGTCGATGACGTGGAGGCTGAAGCCTCTTCTCCGTCCCATCTTCATCAGCAGGTCGGTGTCGCCCTTGGCCTGATAGCCGAAGCGGTAGTTGAAGCCGCAGTACGCTTCCTTCATCTTCAGCTTATCCATCAGGATATCGGTGACGAAATCCTCGGGGGACGTGTGGCTGATGTTGTAATCGAAGTCGATGGAAAACAGGTAATCGATCCCGATTTTCTTCATCATCTCCACCTTTTCGTCGTAATACATGATGTTTTTGATGACCCGCTTGCCGGCCACCACGTTCTTCGGGTGGTTGTTGAAGGTGAACACGGCGCTCTTCATCCCGGTGATCCTTGCGCTCTTGACAGTACGCCGGAGCAGTTCCTGATGCCCGACGTGGATGCCGTCGAAGTTCCCCAGAGCCACCACTGTTTCCTTTATATTCTGGATATCATCCAGGGATCTGAATACTTTCATTGGTTCTTTCCTCCGTTAAAAATCCCGGTAAAACACCTTGTGCGGGACCAGTTTCCGCTTCTTCTCATCCAGCGTCGCCATGGCGATGAATTCATCCCCCCGGTAAACGCGGTAGAAGCGTTCCTCTTCGGAATAATCGATTGCTGCGCGGGAGCGCTTCACGTGGCCGCCGTTCACGAACTGCGTCGCTTCCGGCTCTTCCAGGACCGCTTTCCGGTAGCCGTTCAGCGGAAAATCCACCGGCAGCAGCAGGTCTTCCTTCGGAAGCCCGCGCTCCAGGTGATCTTCGATTTCCTCAAAGGTCCGTGCGTTCTCCATGGTGAAGGCGCCGCTGGCTGTCCGCGCCAGAAAGCTCATGGCGCCGCCACAGCCCAGCATTTCCCCGATCTCGGTGCAGATGGTCCGGACATAAGTCCCCTTGGAACACTCCACGTCGAAGAGGATCCTTTCCCCTTCAAACCGCAGGACCTTCAGCTCCCGGATCGTGATCTTCCGTGCTTTCACCGCCACTTCCTCTCCGTTCCGGGCGTATTCATACAGCCGCTTCCCGGCCACCCGAACGGCGGAATACATGGGCGGGACCTGTTCGATCTCGCCCCGGAACCGGTTCTCCAGTTCCAAAAGCTGTTCCTGATCAATGGGCGGCACTTCCTGCCGCGTCAGGCTGCTCCCCCAGATGTCCCCGGTCTCGGAACGAATGCCGAGGATCATCTCGCAGCGGTATTTTTTAAAGTCTTCGTCCAGGTATTCGGTCACCCGGGTCGCGCTCCCGATCCCCACGGGCAGGACGCCCGCCGCCATGGGATCCAGCGTGCCGGTATGGCCGGTCTTCTTTTCACCCAGGATCCGCCTCAGGACCTTCACCACGTCGTGGGAAGTCATCCCGGTAGGCTTTAACACATTGATGAATCCGTTCATGCACGCCCGTCCTTTTCCCGGAACACCGCTTCCACTTTCGGATACAGGCAAGCTTTCACGTCGGCGATGCTGCCGTGCATGGAACCGCCGGCCGCCTTCCGGTGGCCGCCGCCGCCGAATTCCTCCGCGATGGCGGATACGTCGATGTCGTACTTCGACCGGAAGCCCAGCTTCCATTCGTCCGGTGCGATCTCCTTCGCAAAGCAGGCCACTTCCACGGTGTCGATGCCGCGGATGGCTTCGATTACCCCGTCGCTGTCCGAGATCTCGGCGCCGCGCTTTTCAAAAAGCTGCGCCGGCGCATGGGCCATCACAAACCGGTCATCGCAGAGAAAATCCATGTTCTGCAGGATGTCGCTGTGGACCTGCAGCTTGACTTTCCGCTCGTTCTGGTAGATCGCCACGCTGATCTCGTTGATGTCGATGCCCAGGTCAAAGAGTTCGGCTGCGATCCGGTGGGTCTTCGCCGTGGTGGAGGAATACTCGAATTCCCCGGTATCCGTCACGATGGCGGTATAGATCCCCTCGGCCGCCCGGACGTCCATGTCCCAGCCGGCATTCTGGATCATCTCATACAGGATCTCACCGGCCGCCGCCGCATCCGCATCCACGTAGTTATACTCCGCGTAGCAGGGATTGGTCCGGTGATGGTCGATATTGACGTGCACGGATGCCCGGTCGTACAGATCCTTCCGTTTTTCAAACCGCGAGGGATCGGAACAGTCCACTGCCGCCACCAGGTCGTAGCGGTCCAACAGTTCCGCCCGGTCCCGGACAAAGTAGTCCGCGTCCAGCAGGCGGAGGTTGTGGGGCAGTTCCTCCCCGGTGAAGATATGAACGGTCTTCCCCCTGGCGCGGAGCACCCGGCAGAGGGCCGCCGCCGTTCCCGCTGCATCCCCGTCGATGATGACGTGGGTCAGGATCAGCACGGTTTCCGCACGGTCCAGCGCCCCGGCGATCTCTTCAAAGGTATTGTTCTTCATCACTGTTCATCCGACCCCTTGTGCAGGTCGTCGATGATCTTTTCGATGTGCATGCCGTACTCCAGTGCGGTGTCCGTCTTGAAGGTCAGTTCCGGCACATGCTTGATCTTGACGGCCTTGCCGATATTGTTGCGAATGTAGCCGGCGGCCCGCTGCAAAGCAGCCCGTCCGGCTTCCTTTTCTTCTTCGCTGCCCAGGATGGACAGGTAAACCGTGGCATAGCTGCCGTCCGATGTCACATCCACCCCGGTGATGCTGGTGAGGGAATTGATATCCGGGTCCTTCAGGTCGCCCCGAAGGATCATGTTGCTGATGATCTTCCGGATCTCCTCACCCAGTCTTCCGCTTCGATAATTCTTCTGCATTCCCTACGCCTGCTTTCTTTCGATTTCTTCCATCGTGAAGGCTTCGATGATGTCGCCTTCCTTGATGTCGTTGTAGTTTTCAATGCCGATACCGCACTCATAACCCTGCTGGACTTCTTTCGCATCGTCCTTGAACCGCTTCAGGGAAGAGATCTTCCCTTCGTGGATCACGATGCCGTCCCGTACCAGACGGATTTGTGCGTTTCTGACCACCTTGCCGTCCTGGACGTAAGCGCCCCCGACGGTGCCCACGCCGGGCACCTTGAAGGTGGTACGGATCTCGACTCTGCCCAGGACCACTTCCCGGTATTCCGGATCCAGCATACCCACCATAGCCGCCTTGATGTCGTTGATGGCATCGTAGATGACGCGGTAGGTCTTGATTTCGATGTTTTCCTTTTCCGCCATGCTGATGATGTTCGCGGACGGACGGATGTTGAAGCCGATGATGATGGCGTTGGATGCGCTGGCCAGCAGAATGTCGGATTCGTTGACCGTGCCGACGCCGGAGTACACCACTTTGACGGTGACTTCATCATTGGACAGCTTGGTCAGGGATTCGGTAACGGCTCCCACGGAACCCATTACGTCCGCCTTGACCAGGATATTCAGTTCCTTGGTATTGCCTTCCTGGATCTGGCTGAACAGGTCTTCCAGGGATACCCGGGTCTTTTCCTTGATGGTCTCTTCTCTGAGCTTGGTCTGACGGTTGGCCGCGATGGTCTTGGCCGAACGTTCGTCCCGAACCGCATCCACTTCGTCGCCTGCTTCCGGCACATCTGCCAGGCCCAGGATTTCGACGGCTGTGGCCGGACCGGCCTTCTTCAGCGGGTTGCCCTTCCAGTCGGTCATGGCGCGGACACGTCCGCTGCAGACACCGGCTACGATGGGCTGTCCCACCTGGAGCGTACCCTTCATGACCAGCACGGTGGCTACCGGGCCCTTGGCCTTGTCCAGTCTCGCTTCCACAACGGTACCCTTGGCCGCACGGTGCGGGTTCGCCTTCAGTTCCAGCATATCCGCCTGCAGCAGTACCATTTCCAGCAGGTTGTCGATGCCTTCGCCGGTCTTGGCGGATACCGGCACGCAGATGGTCTCGCCGCCGAATTCTTCCACCAGGACGCCGTGCTGCATCAGGTCCTGCTTGACTCTTGCCGGATTGGCATCCGGTTTATCGATTTTGTTGACGGCCACGATGATGGGCACGCCCGCCGCTTTCGCGTGGTGGATCGCTTCAATGGTCTGGGGCATTACGCTGTCGTCCGCCGCTACCACCAGGATGGCGATATCCGTGACCTGCGCGCCTCTGGCTCTCATGGCCGTGAAGGCTTCGTGGCCCGGCGTATCCAGGCAGACGATCTTCTGACCGTTGGAATACACTTCGGATGCACCGATGTGCTGGGTGATCCCGCCGGATTCCGTCGCAGTGATGTTGGTGCTGCGGATCGCGTCCAGCAGGGAGGTCTTGCCGTGGTCGACGTGGCCCATTACGGTGATGATCGGGGAACGCGGCAGGAGTTCATCTTCCCGGTCTTCATGGGTGTCGATGCCTTCTTCCACGATTTCCTCTTCCACTTTTCCGATGACCACATCCACTCCCAGCTCATCCGCCAGGAGCAGCACGGCATCTTCGTCGATGTTCTGGTTGATGGTGGCCATGATGCCCATGCCCATCAGTTTCATGATGATTTCGGAAGACGGTCTTCCGACTTCTTCCGCAAAGCCGCTGACGGTGATCGGTACGTTGATCAGGATCTTCGACGGATCCAGTGCGACTTCCTCGACCTTTTCCTTCTTTTCCTTCTTCTGCGGCTTTTTATGCTGGGGCTGCGAGAGGTCTCTCAGGCCCTTCTTTGCATTGTTGTTCTGGTTGCCGGGCTTCTTCTGACGGTTGTTGCGGTTTTCGCGTTCCCGTTCTTTTTCCCGGTCTTTTTCCTTGTCGCGGTCGCGGTCCTTGGCGCGGTCGGAACCCGGTTTCTTCATCATGGGTTCATCCACGTTCTTCGGACGGGACTGCTGGGGACGGGGACGTCTGGGCTGCTGGCCTTCTTCCCCTTCAAACTTCTTCGGGCCGCCGGCACTTCTGGGACGCTGGCCGTCCGGTCTGGGTTTTCTTTCGCCTTCCGGTCTCGGTCTTCTTTCACCGTCCGGTCTCGGCCGTCTTTCGCCGTCCGGTCTCGGCCGTCTTTCGCCGTCCGGTCTCGGTCTTCTCTCGCCGTCCGGTCTGGGGCGTCTGTCGCCTTCCGGTCTCGGGCGTCTTTCACCTTCCGGTCTGGGACGTCTTTCGCCGTCCGGTCTCGGCCGTCTTTCACCTTCCGGTCTCGGCCGTCTCTCGCCTTCCGGTCTCGGTCTTCTTTCACCTTCCGGTCTCGGCCGTCTTTCGCCCTCGGTTCTGGGTTTTCTTTCGCCTTCCGGTCTCGGCCGTCTTTCGCCGTCCGGACGGGGTTCCGCCGTGCCGGCTTCGGCCTTCTGCGCCGCCTTTTCGGGATTTTCAATTCTCCGGACGAGCGGTTTCTGTTCCGGTTCCGGGGCTGCTTCCTTTTTGCCGAACTTCTGCCGGAGAAGCTTCTCCTGCGCTTCATCGATCATGGCAAAATGGCTGTTTATTTCAATGCCGCTTTCCCGCAGCGCATCCATGACTTCCTTGCTGCTGACGGAAAGCTCTTTTGCTAACTCAAATGCTCTGTATTTGGACAAATCCAACACCTCCTGGTTACATACTCATGGTTTCGATCTCCTTTGCTATTGCCTTCGCTAGATTTTCATCGGTGATCCCGAAGATATTCCGGTCGGACAACCCTGTGATCTCTTCGATCCGCAGCGTTTCATCCGCCCAGATCACCGGGACCTTTCTTGTTTCACACAGCTTCCTGAACTTTTCTTTCGTCCGGTCCGAAGCGGTGTGGGTAATCAAAACAAGCTTCATCTTATTTCGTTTTATGATCTGGATGCAGGTCTCGTATCCGGATACCAGGGAACGCGATTTCCTGGCGAATCCGAAATAGGCCTGCAGTTTACTGTTGTTCATACTGTTTCAGCTCCTCTGAAAGCCGGTCCAGGTTTTCCGGACTGACCTCCGCGTTCAGGCTTCGGGGAATGGCCTTCCTCTTCACTGCCTTCTCGAAGCATTCCGTCTTCGGGCAGAGGTAGGCTCCCCGTCCCGGGGCCTTTCCGGTGGGATCCAGGATCACTTCCGGCGTTTCTCCCTCTTCGGAAGTCCGCGCCAGCACGACCCGGATCAGTTCCTTTTTCGGTCTGGATTCCATACAGCCGATACAGCGTCTCATGGGGACTTTCTTAGCCTTCATTCCTTGTCAGTCCCCTCGTCGGAATACTCTTCGTCGTCATACTCTTCATCGTCGTATTCTTCATCATCGTATTCGCCGTCTTCGTAGTCCTCGTCGTACTCCTCGTCGTCGTAGTCGTCGTAGTCCTCATCGTAGTCGTCGTCATACTCTTCATCGTCATACTCCCGGTCATCGTACTCTTCGTCGTCGTATTCCCGGTCGTCGTATTCTTTGTCGTCGTATTCCCCTTCTTCGTACTCTTCATCCGAGTATTCGCGGTCGTCATACTCATCATCGTAGTATTCATCATCGTCGTAATACTCGTCGTCATCGTAGTATTCGTCGTCATCGTAGTATTCCGGTTCCGGAACATACTTGTCGGTATACTCGGTATATTCCCCGTTTTCCACGCCTTCTTCGTATTTGCTGTGGCTCTTGATGTCGATCTTCCAGCCGGTGAGACGGGCTGCCAGCCGAACGTTCTGGCCTTCCTTGCCGATGGCCAGGGACAGCTGGTTGTCCGGCACTACCGCCAGTGCCATCCGCTCCGGTCCGTTGACCAGGACCTTTTCGGTCTTGGCCGGGCTGAGCGCGCTGCTGATGAGCGTCTGCGGGTCTTCATCCCAGAGGATGATGTCGATCTTTTCCCCGAAGATCTCATCCACCACGGCCTGCACTCTTGCGCCCCGTGTGCCGACGCAGGCGCCGACCGCGTCCACGTTCTCGTTGGCGGACCATACCGCCATCTTGGTGCGGGAGCCGGCTTCCCTGGAAATACTCTTGATTTCCACGATGCCGTCGAAGATCTCCGGTACTTCCAGTTCAAACAGCCGCTTCACGAAGCCCGGATGGGACCGGGACAGGAAGATCTGCGGGCCCTTCGTGGTGTTGCGCACGTCCATGATGTACACTTTGATGCGGGAATTGGCCGTGTAGGTTTCTCCCGGCACCTGTTCCGCCCGGGAGAGGATCCCTTCGGTCTTCCCCAGGTTAATGTACACCGTGTCGTTGCTGACCCGCTGGATGATGCCCACGGCGATCTCGCTGACCTTGTTGATGTACTCTTCGTAAACGATGGAGCGCTCGGCCTCCCGGATCTGCTGCACCACCACCTGCTTGGCGGTCTGGGCGGCGATCCGTCCGAAATCCTTCGGCTTGACGATGGTCTCCACGATGTCCCCCGCCTCGAAGCTCGGGTCGATCTCCTGGGCGTCCTCGATGTGGATCTCCGTGTTGTCGCTGTTGATTTCTGCCAGTGTTTCCACTACGGTCCGTCTCATGTAGATGGTGATCTCGCCGGTTGCCCGGTCGATGTCCACCCGCACGTTGTTGTTGGAACCGTAATGCTTTTTATAAGCGGACAAAAGCGCCGCTTCGATCGCTTCCAGAATCACCTCCGTGGAGACTTCCTTCTCCTGGGCGAGTTCATCGATCGCTTCAATGAATTCCTTGTTCAATTTTGTGAAACCCTCCTTTTTTAGAAAATGACCGCCAGCCGAGCCTTGGAGACCTGCTCCCGAGGGAAGCGCATCTCATTGCCCGATTCATCGGTGATGACGATCTCACCGTTTTCCAGCCCCACCAGCTCCCCGGTCCATTGTTTGGAACCGTCCTGGGCTTTGTACAGTGTGATGTCCACCAGCTTGCCTTTGTTCTTCTCAAAATGCTCGTCCTTGACCAGCGGCCGGTCCAGCCCCGGGGAAGACACCATCAGATAATAGTTTTTTTCGATGAGGTTCAGCTCATCCAGACGATCGCTGAGCCACCGGCTGACCACTTCGCAGTCGTCAACGGTGATGCCGCCTTCCGGCTTGTCCACAAAGACTTTCAGGTACCAGTCCTTCCCTTCCTTGGAGTACTCGGTCAGATACAGTTCATAACCGTGCTCCGGAAGAAATCCGGCCAGTTCCCGTTCCACCGCGTCCGTCAGTTTTTCCTTTGCCATCCGGCAATCCTCCTTTCCGCGGGCTTTCCGCTAAAATCAAGAGAGTGGGCTTTGCCCACTCTCCAGAGAAATAACTATTCAATACTCGTTCAGTATACGCCAAAAATGGCTCACTGTCAACGGATTCCGTTAATATTATCCGGAATTCCGCACTCCTTATCAGCCCTAAGGCTCTAAATGGTCGGCTTCGATCTTCTTCGGGTTCTTTTTGGCCTGCGCCTTGCTCAGGAAGCAGACACCGAATACCAGGACGATACCGATGAGGTCGGTGAGGGTTCCCGGGTAAACCAGCGTCAGACCGCCGGCGATGACGAGAAGCCGTTCCCAGATCTTCAGGTTCGAGAAGATGTAGCCTCTCAGGCCTGCCGCTACGCCGAATACCCCCAGCAGGGAGGTGGCGATAACCTGGATGGCCTGAAGCAGCGTGCAGTCGATGAACAGCAGCGCCGGGCTCAGCCCGAAGCAGTACGGGACGATGAAGGCCGCTATGGCCAGCATCGATGCGTTGATTGCCGTCTTCATCGGCCTCGATCCCGCGATCGCACTGCCTGCATAAGCGGCCAGCGCTACCGGCGGGGTGATGTCCGCAACGATACCGAAGTAGAATACGAACATGTGGGCGGACAGGGTCGCCATCCCCATCCGGATCAGGATCGGCGCACAGGTGGTGGCCATGATGACGTAGTTCGCCGTGGTCGGCACGCCCATGCCCAGGATGATACAGGTCAGCATCGTCAGCACCATGGCGAAGAAGATGTAACCTCCCGAGAGGCTGACGATGGTGGAGATCAGCCGGGCGCCAATACCCGTGGTCGTGATAACGCAGGCGATGGTACCCGCTACCGCGCAGGCGATACCGACGGTCAGCGTGGACCGGGCGCCGTTTTCCAGCGCGTCAAAGAACTTGTGGATGTTGATCCTCGTATCCTTGGACAGCATGCTGACGGCGATGGCCGAAGCGGTCGCTACGATCGCCGCAAGGCTCAGTGTCGTCTTGACCATCATGATGACCATGATGATCAGCGGCAGAAGGAGATATCCTCTGCGAATGATCAGTTTTCCGAACTGGGGAAGCTGATCTCTGGAAAGGCCTTTCAGGCCCATTTTCTTTGCTTCCAGGTGAACGGCGATGAATACGCCGGTGAAGTACAGCACGGCCGGCAGGATCGCCCGCCCGGCGATGTACTTGTATTCAAATCCGGTATATTCCACCATCAGGAAGGCCGCAGCACCCATGATTGGGGGCATGATCTGGCCGCCTGTGGAGGAAGCCGCTTCGACCGCGCCGGCAAATTCCGGGCGGTACCCGTTCTTCTTCATCATCGGGATCGTTACGGAACCGGTGGTTACCGTGTTCCCTACCGAGGAGCCGGAGACCATCCCGCACAGCGCCGAGGACAGGACCGCAACTTTCGCGGGCCCGCCGCTGGAACTGCCGGCGATGGAGTTGGCCAGTTCTATGAAGAACTGGGATATGCCGGTCTTCTCCAGGAACGCCCCGAAGATAACGAAGAGCACGATGAAGGTGGAGCAGGCACGGATCGGCGTGCCGATAACACCCTCAGTGGTATAAAACAGATTGTATACGTTGATGGCCAGGGGTTTCCCCGTGAAGCCAAGCATGTATATGATGAAGGCGGAAGAAACGACAACGATCGGTATACCGACTGCTCTCCGGCAGCCTTCCAGCGTGACGATTACGCCCAGCAGGCCGATGACCAGGTCGATGGGTTCCAGGCGGATCGTATTGGTGATGATCTTATCCAGATTGAACACGAAATAGAAATAAGATCCGCCGCCTATAATGGCCAGGATGATATCGTACCACGGGATGTAATTGAGTCTCTTCCCGCCACCCTTTTTGGATGGGAATACGATGAAGATCAGGAATACCAGGATGCCGACGAAGGACGCCCGTTCAATACGGGTTTCCCAGTCCAGTCCGAAGTTCAGCAGGATGCTGTAAATGGCGAACCCAACCAGCATGTACCGAACGACGATCCGGGGCACTCCCTGCCAATGACGGACATTGGCTTCCCGGTCATACTTTTCCATAACGGCCTGGATCTGCTCTTCCGTGGCTGCCGGCGGTTCGTCCACCGGAGCGTTCGGATCGGCCATGTCCAGTTCCATGTCATCTTTGATCTCTTGTACGCCGTCTTCGATTTTCTGCCCGATTTCAGAAGCTTCGTTTTCTATCTTTTGTGTCAGATCTTTCGCTTCATCTTCGATCTTCTTGAAAAATGACAATTCTTTTCCTCCCTCTTCCAGATTTCCTTTATTCCTGTTTCAGGCTGAACAGCACTTTGCTGCTGCGCCCGCAGAGATCCCGCAGGCTGATTTCCTCGCCGCCGATGGTGAGGATATGGTCCGAAATGGTCCCCACGACGATGATCAGCGGGTCGATTCTGTGGTCGATGCCGGAGACGATCATTTCACCGTTGTCCCCGTAGGTCAGCTCCTCCCCGTCCAGGAGGATCTCCTCCACCCCGGCGCCGAATCCGTAATACACGCATTGGGTATTCCAGATCCCGTCCGAGCGGCACTCATAGTAGTCCCGCACCGGGCTTTTATTGACCGAGTGGATGAATTCCACCGTAAAAACATCGCCCTCTTCCACAGGATAGGATGCATAGACCCGGTCCGTCTGAGGATCCGACAGGACCAGGGTCATTTGTCCCGGACCGCATCCGGGAAGTAAAGCGACCGCAGTAATGAAGATCATTATAGCGGTCGCAACCGTAAATTTCTTATAAAGCTTTACGAATGGTTTCAACGTTTGTTTCCTTTAACTACATTACTCCCTGTTCGGTGAAGTACTTCACAGCACCCGGATGGAAGTCGATTTCAATACCGGAAACAGCCGTTTCGAGGCTCAGCTCATTGCCCTTGTCATGGCCGGCGATGATCTGATCCTGTAAATCAAAGATGCCTTTTACGAAGTTGTAGATCGCATCTTCCGGAACATCGTTTCTGGCGATGATGGTAGCCATTACAGCAACAGCCGGAACGTCATCCGCAACAGGGCTGTAGGTGCCGCCCGGGATTACGCCGTAGGTGTAGAAGCCGTAATCAGCCATCAGCTTGTCAGCATGTTCCTGATCCACTTCCAGCAGGTTGAAGCTGTAGGAAGAAGACAGTTCGGAAACAGCGGTGGTCGGATAACCGGCTACTACGAACGCTGCATCGATGGTGCCGTTCTTCAGGGAATCAGCGGAGTCTGCGAAGGACTGGTTGTTCTTCGTGATGTCGGAATCGATGTCGATGCCGTAAGCCGCTAAGATCTGGCGTGCGTTGAATTCTACGCCGGAACCTGCGTCACCAACGCTGACCTTCTTGCCCTTCAGCTGGTCGATGGATGTGATGTTCTTGTTTGCTACGATCTGTACGTATTCCGGATAGCAGGACATTACTGCGGAATAGCTGTCGATCGGGGTTTTGCCTTCATACATGTCGGTACCGGTTGCCGCATAGTACATAACGTCGTTCTGTACGATCGCGATCTGGTCCCCGCCGGTATCGATCAGGTCGATGTTCGCAGCGGAAGCACCGGTGGACTCTACGGTGATGTTCAGCTGATCAGCCAGGTTTTCATTCAGTACCTGAGCAACTACGCCGCAGAAGCCATAGTAAGTGCCGGAAGTACCGCCGGTCGCCATATTCAGGGAAACCGGACCGTCTCCGCCGCCTTCAGAAGAAGCTCCGCCGCCGCAGGCTGCCAGAAGCATGATCATAAATACGGACATGATGATTGCTAATGTTTTTTTCATCTGTTTCATTCCTCCTTCTTTCTTTTGTTTGTGAAAAGAATCGTTGCCTTTGAATAACGGCAACATGTTAAGTTATTATACCATAATAAGAATCCTTTATGCAAGTTTTTCTGAATTTATTCATTTATGAAAGCGTTTTCTGCAAAAATAGTTTCTGCTTCACCGCTTTATCGCATAAAATAGCCGTTTTTTGAAGGTCGAAATGAAAAAGCCCGGGTTTTTTCGCCCCGGGCCGAATAGTTTTTTTCTATTTCAGGATGGCTTTGTGGTAGACTTTTTTGCCTTTCTTGATTTTCAGGCCTTCCTTCAGCTGTTCCGCCGTAAAGGTGGCTGCCGGGTCGGTGACCTTCTCGTCATTGACGGAAACGCCGCCCTGCTGCACCAGTCTTCTGCCCTCGGACTTGGAGGGGATCAGCTTGCAGGCCGCCATCAGGTCGAGGAGACCGATTTCCGCTCCCACCTGTTCCGCCGTCAGTTCGGTGGTGGGCATATTGGCATCGTCTCCGCCGCCGGCAAAGAGGGCCTTCGCCGTCGCCTGGGCCTTGTCCGCTTCTTCCTTGCCGTGAACCAGCTCGGTGAGGCTGTAGGCCAGGATCTCTTTCTTTTCATTGATCCGGCTGTCGTCCCAGCTTTCGATCTCGGCGATTTCTTCCAGAGTCAGGAACGTCAGCATCTTCATGCACTTGATCACGTCCGCGTCGTCCACGTTCCGCCAGTACTGGTAGAACTCGTAGGGAGACGTCTTCTTCGGATCCAGCCATACCGCGCCCTTGGCGGTCTTGCCCATCTTGTTGCCTTCGCTGTTCAGCAGCAGCGTGATGGTCATGGCGTAGGAGTCTTCCCCCAGCTTTCTCCGGATCAGTTCGGTCCCGGCCAGCATGTTGCTCCACTGGTCGTTGCCGCCGAACTGCATGTTCACGCCGTATTTCTGATGGAGATAATAGAAGTCGTAAGCCTGCATGATCATGTAATTGAATTCAAAGAAGCTTAAGCCCTTCTCCATTCTCTGCTTGTAGCACTCCGCCCGCAACATGTTGTTGACGGAGAAATGCGCCCCGACTTCCCGGAGCAGTTCGATGTAGTTCAGGTCCAGCAGCCAGTCGCCGTTGTTGACCATGATGGCCTTGTCTTCGCCGAATTCGATGAACCGTTCCATCTGCACCTTGAAGCAGTCGCAGTTGTGCTGGATCGTTTCCGGGGTCATCATCTGACGCATGTCCGTCCGGCCGGAGGGGTCCCCGATCATTCCGGTGCCGCCGCCTACCAGGACCACCGGTTTGTTCCCGGCCATCTGAAGCCGCTTCATCAGGCACAGGGCCATGAAATGCCCTACGTGCAGGGAATCCGCCGTCGGGTCAAAGCCGATGTAGAACCGGGCCCCGCCGTTATTGATCAGTTCCCGGATCTCCGCTTCGTCCGTTACCTGGGCAATCAGTCCTCTTGCCTGTAATTCTTCATAAATCTGCATATTCATATCCTCCATATTTTAAGCATTTTTGTGCATTTTTTTCAGTTCGTTCCGGCGGATCTTGCCGCTGATGGTCTTCGGCAGGCTCTCTGCGAATTCCACCGTCCGGATCCATTTATAGTCCGCCAGCCGGGCGTTGCAGTATTCCCGGATCTCCCGCTTCAGCTTCGGCCCGGCTTCCACACCTTCCACCGGTACGACATAGGCTTTGATCGCCTGGCCCCGGGCCTTGTCCTCCACGCCGATGACGGCGCATTCCGCCACCGCCGGGTGGGTATCCAGGACTTCTTCCACTTCGGAAGGGCCGACACGGTAGCCGCCGGTCTTGATCACATCGTCGATCCGGCCTTCGAACCAGAAGTAGCCGTCCTCGTCCATCCGTGCCGTATCCCCCGTATGGAAGACGCCGCCCCGCAGGACGTTTTCGTACAGCGCCGGATTGTCGAAGTATCCGCTGAAGACGCCTTCCACCCGGCCGCTTTCACCGGGCAGGACTACCAGTTCGCCGGTCTCTCCGTGCGGCAGTTCCTTTCCGTCTTCATCCACCACTTTCAGCTCATACATGGGCGAGGCTTTACCCAGCGATCCCTGCTTTTCCGGGTTTTCGTCGAAATTCGCCAGCAGCAGCGCAGTCTCCGTCTGCCCGTAGCCTTCGATCAGGGTGATGCCCGTCAGTTCCCGGAACCGTTCGAAGACCTCTTTGCTGAGGACTTCCCCCGCCGTAACGGTATGCTTCAGGCCCTTCAGGTCCCGGACCTTCTTCATCACCATGTAACGGAAAATCGTGGGAGGCGCACAGAACGTGGTCACCTCGTATTTATTGATGATATGCTCCACCTGCTTGGGATCGAAATTCTCAAAATCGTAAACCATGACCGCACTTCCCAGCAGCCACTGGCCGTAGAGTTTGCCCCAGTTGGTCTTGGCCCAGCCGGTCTCCGCCATGGTGAAATGCAGCCCGCCTTCTTCTGCCTTCTGCCAGTATTTCGCCGTTACTATGTGCAGCAGCGGATAAGTGTGGTCGTGGATCACGCCCTTGGGCTCGCCGCTGGTGCCGGAGGTGAAATAGATGGCCAGGGGGTCCGTAGCACGAGTTGGCACCCGCTCCAGCCGGTCCGACGCATTCCGGACGGCCTCCGTCAGGTTCACAAAGCCCGGCACATCCGCCTGGACGGTAAAGAAGACTTCCGGGTATCCGCAGCCTTCCGCCGCTTCCTTCAGCTTCTCCGGGATACCTCCCTCCGCTGCGGAAACCACTGCCTTGATCCGCCCGCTGTTCAGCCGGTGCCGGACATCCTCCGGCGTCAGCATATGGGTCACGGGCACCATGATCGCTCCCAGTTTATGCAGCGCGATGGTCACGTACCAGTATTCGTAGTGGCGCTTCAGCATCAGCATCACACGGTCGCCCCGGCCGATCCCGTGGGACCGGAACACGTTGGCCGCCCGGTTGCTCAGGTCTGCGATCTCCCGGAAGGTCAGGGTCTTCTCCGCCCCTTCCGTATTGCACCACACCAGCGCCTTCTTGTCCGGCTCGGTGCGGGCGATCTCGTCCACTACGTCATATCCAAAATTAAAGTTTTCCGGCGGACGGACCGTCAAACGAACCGGTCTGCCGTTGTCGTCAAAAACTTCTTCGCAAAAGTTCTGATATACACTCATTGGATTCCTCTCATGATATCGAATCAGCGGTTCCCCAGTGCGCGGAAACGCCGGTATCTTCTCTCCACTAATTCATCCGCCGGCAGCTGCTCCAGTTCCTTCAGGCGCAGCGACAGCAGGATCTTCAGATTCTCATACACTACCGGGTCGAAGCCGTTTCGGGCGAAGACTTCCTCCACCACCCGGTCTGCGACTCCCAGTTCCCGGTTTCTTTCCGCGGTCAGCCCCAGGCTTTCCGCCGCTTCTTCGGCCCGCTCCGCATCCTTGAACAGGATGGAGGCGCAGCCTTCCGGCGAGATCACCGAGTACACGGCGTTTTCCATCATCCAGACTTCATCCGCCACCGCCAGCGCCAGTGCGCCGCCGCTGCCGCCCTCGCCGATGATGATGGAGATCACCGGGACTTTCAGGGCGCTCATGTCCATCAGGTTGGACGCGATGGCCTGTCCCTGACCCCGCTCTTCCGCGCCGATGCCGCAGTAGGCCCCGGAAGTGTCCACGAAACAGATCACCGGCCGGCCGAATTTCTCCGCCTGCTTCATCAGGCGGTTGGCCTTGCGGTAACCTTCCGGTCCGGGCGCACCGAAATTCCGGTAAGCCCGCTCCTTGGCGGTGTGCCCCTTTTCGCAGGCGATCACCGTGACGGGTTTCCCATCCAGCAGCGCCAGCCCGCCGACGATTGCCGGGTCGTCCGCAAATTTCCGGTCTCCGTGAAGTTCAATGAAATCATCGAAGATCCGGGTGATATAATCCATTCCCGTGGGACGGTGGTTGTTCCGGGCCAGCCGGACCTTGTCGTAAGCTTTCACCGCCACGGTGCTTTTGTTGATCGTACTTCTCTTTGTGATCGTTCCCATTCTTTTTCTCCTTTACCCCTCGTGGATGCCCAAAAGCATCTTCAGCGTCTCTTTTTGCTGGAACCGGGGAACGATCCGGTCCACAAAGCCGTGTTCCAGCAGGAATTCCGATTTCTGAAAACCGAAGGGCAGTTTTTTCCGGGTGGTCTGTTCGATGACCCTTGCGCCGGCAAAACCCACGGTCGCGCCGGGCTCGGCCAGGATGATGTCTCCTTCCATGGCAAAGCTGGCGGTGACCCCACCGGTGGTGGGATCCGTCAGGATGGTGATGTACAAAAGCCCCGCATCGCTGTGCCGCTGCACGGCTGCGCTGGTCTTGGCCATCTGCATCAGGGCCAGGATCCCCTCCTGCATCCGGGCGCCGCCGGAAACGGTATAGCCGATCACCGGCAGCCGGTGCTCCACCGCATACTCAAAGAGCCGGGTGATCTTCTCCCCGGTCACGGTGCCCATGCTGCCCATCATGAAGTTCGGATCCATGACGAAGAGCCCGCAGTCGAAGCCGCCGATCCGGGCGGTCCCGCAGACCACGGATTCTTTCTCGCCGCTGGTTTTTTCCGTCGCCCGGAGCTTTTTCTCATAGCCCGGGAAGTCCAGGAAATCCTCCGGCGTCAGGTCTTCAAACAGTTCGCTGAAGCTGTTCCGGTCCGCGATAAAGCGGATCCGCTGCCGGGCGGACATCCGGAAATGGTAACCGCACCTGGGACAGCAATGGAAATTGCCGCGGATCTTGCTGATCTCCACTTCTTTCCGGCAGGACGGACAAGCCCTGACCGGCTCCTTCTGAAGCTGCTCCGGCGTTACCCCGGCGGACTTCCGCCCGCCCTCTTCCAGTTCGTTTTTCGGTTTATGGTTAAAGTTCAGTAATGGCATGTTGGTTCTCTTTTTTAGTCAGATTGTAGATTGGAGATTGAAGATTGGAGAGCATAGGATTATTCTTCCATCTCTCATCTTCCATCTTCCATCTTATAAAAACTCCGCGCTGCTGACGATGCGGATCTGCTGGTCGACGTTTGTCGGGATCCCTTCGATGATCAGCTCGCACAGCGCCGCATTCATTTTACGCACCGCTTCTTCCCGTGTGGTGGAATAAACGATCAGTTTGCCCACAAGGGGATCGTAAAACGGCGTCACTTCGGTCCCGGCCACCAGATAGGTGTCGAAACGCACAAAGGGTCCGCCCGGCTGGTGGATAAAGGCCACCCGCCCCGGGGCCTGCGCATTGATCCGGCATTCGATGGCGCTGCCGTTCAGGTCGATCTCCTGCTGGCTGAAGCTCAGGGGGATGCCCGCCGCGATGCGGATCTGCCACTTGACCATGTCGATACCCGTCAGGGACTCCGTGACAGTGTGCTCCACCTGCAGCCGCAGGTTCATTTCCATGAAGTAGAAACGGCCTTCCCCATCCATCAGGAATTCCAGGGTCCCTGCCCCGGTATACCCGGTCTTCTTCACCGCGTCGATGACCTTCGGGATCATCATCATCCGCTTTTCATCGCTCACCGCCGGCGAAGGGGATTCCTCCAGGATCTTCTGGTTATTGACCTGCAATGTGCAGTCCCGGTCTCCC
>JAFWFI010000055.1 GCA_017515705.1 Bacillota bacterium | reverse complement strand
GCCCCGGTATACCCGGTCTTCTTCACCGCGTCGATGACCTTCGGGATCATCATCATCCGCTTTTCATCGCTCACCGCCGGCGAAGGGGATTCCTCCAGGATCTTCTGGTTATTGACCTGCAATGTGCAGTCCCGGTCTCCCAGGCACACCACGTTCCCCTGCTCGTCCGCCAGGATCTGGAACTCGATATGCCGGGCCGGATTGATGTATTTTTCCATGTAAATGCCGCCGTCGCCGAAAGCGTTCAGCGCTTCCGCCACGGAGGTCTGATAGGCTTTTTCCAGTTCATCTTCGGTGCGGACCAGCCGGATCCCCCGGCCGCCGCCGCCGGATACCGCTTTCAGCATCAGCGGGTAGCCGACCTTCCGGCCTTCCGCCAGCGCCTCGTCCGCGTCCTTCAGCACCCCGCACCCGGGAATGATCTCCAGCCCCGCTTCCGCCATCAGGTTTTTGGCGGTTTCCTTGTTGGAAAGCCGGCGCATCTGTTCTGCGGACGGACCGATGAACGTCAGGTTGTTCTGCCGGCAGGCTTCCGCAAAATCCGCGTTCTCGGACAGGAATCCGTAGCCCGGGTGGATCGCCTGGGCGCCGGAAACCAGCGCTGCGCTGATGATCTGGTTCATATTCAGGTAGCTGTCCGCCGGGCTGGCGCCGCCGATGCAGTAACTTTCGTCCGCCATGGCCACATGAAGGGTCTCGCGGTCTGCTTCGGAGTACACCGCCACGGTGGCGATGCCCATCTCCCGGCAGGCCCGGATGATCCGTACGGCGATCTCACCGCGGCCTGCGATCAGGATCTTCGAAAACATTACTTTTCACCTGCCAGTACAAAGGAAAAATCCGCTTCCGCACAGAGGGTGTCACCCACGTACGCCTTTCCCTTCGCGAAATAGAAGGGGTGCTTCGACCTCGTCAGGACGCATTTCGTGACGATGGTGTCCCCGGGCCGTGCGGAGCTTCGGAATTTCACGTTATTCATCCCCGTGTACATCGGCACGATGCCGGGGGTTTCTTTGATCTTGTCGGTCAGCAGGACGCAGACCGACTGGGCCAGGATCTCGCACAGGATCACGCCGGGCACGATGGGATTCCCGGGGAAATGTCCCTCCAGGAAATACTCGTCGCCCCGGACCCTGTACCGGCCCACGGCCTCTTCTTCTATTTTCTCCGCTTCATCCAGCAGCAGCATGGGCTCCCGGTGAGGCAGAATGGTTTTCAGTTCGTTTCTGTCCATCAGTCCACCTGCTTTGGCTGAAGCATGAACAGCTTCTGTCCGTATTCCACCACCTGGTTGTTTTCCACGCAGATTTCACGGATCACGCCGTCCTGTTCCGCCAGGATCTCATTCATCAGTTTCATGGCTTCGATGATGCAGAGCACGTCGCCCTTTTTCACTTCGTCCCCTACCTTGACGAAAGGCTTTCCGTCCGCCGATGGCGCTTCGTAGAACACCCCGACGAAGGGTGAAGTCACCGCAACGGTTTCGCCCTCTTTTTCGCCGCTTTTTTCATCGGTGACGTGGAACCCGATCTCGTTGTCGTCCTCTTCTTCGGACGCCTGCAGGGAAAAGGTCCGGACAAGGCCGTTCATTTCCATCCGGCGAACCTTTCCGTTTTCATCGAAATCCAGGCCGGTGAGGCCCAGTTCCCGCATCAAAGCCGCATATCCTCTCAGTAATTCTTCATTCATTCAGCAACCCTCCTGAAGGCCAGGCTGGCGTTGTGCCCTCCGAAGCCGAAGGAATTGGACACCGCAAAGTCGATGTCCGCCTGTACCGCCTTTTCCGGCACGTAATCCAGGTCGCATTCCGGGTCCGGGCTGGTCAGGTTGATGGTGGGAGGAATGATCCCCTCGTTCAGCACTTTCAGGCAGACGATGGCTTCCAGCGCCCCCGCCGCTCCCAGCAGATGGCCCGTCATGGACTTGGTGGAGCTTATTTTCACTTCTTTTGCTTTCTCTTCGCCGAAAGCCGCTTTAATGGCAGCGGTCTCCGCCGCATCGTTCAGGTGGGTACCCGTTCCATGGGCATTGACATAGACTTTTTCGCTGCCGGTATAGCCGGCTTCTTCCAGCGCCAGGGAGATGGCTCTCCCCGCTTCCCGGGCATCCTCCCGGGGCGCCGTGATATGGTGGGCGTCGCAGGTGGAACCGTATCCGCAGATTTCCCCGTAGATCTTTGCGCCGCGGGCCACTGCGTGGTCGTATTCCTCCAGCACCAGGGCTGCGCCGCCTTCCCCCATGACGAAACCGGCGCGCCGGGCGTCAAAGGGCAGGGAAGCCAGGTCCGGGTCTTCCGCCACGGACAGGGCCTGCATGTTGATGAATCCCGCCATTCCCACGGTGGTGATGGCGGCTTCCGAACCGCCGGCAATGGCTGCGTCCAGGTACCCGTGCCGGATCGCCCGCACCGCTTCGCCGATGGCATTGGAGCCGGAAGCGCAGGCCGTCACGGAAGGCATGGCCGCCCCGCGGCAGTCAAAACGGATCGCGATCATGCCGGAACTCATGTTGGAGATCAGCATGGGGATGAAGAAGGGCGACACCCTCCGGGGCCCCTTTTCGATCAGCTTCGTGGTTTCCTGGACAAAGGTGGTGATCCCGCCGATGCCGGTGCCCATGTAGACACCCATCTTTTCCGGGTCCACTTTGCCCTCAATCTGGCTTTCTTCCATAGCCTGGCAGGCGGCTGCGAACCCGAACTGCGCATAGCGGTCGGTCTTCAGCATCTCCGCCTTGGGCATGTATTCCCTGGCGTCGAAATCTTTCACTTCCGCCGCCAGCTTTGCTTTATAGTTTTCCGTATCAAACAGGGTGATGGGTCCGATGCCGTTCTTGCCGGCCACCAGGTTCTCCCAGCATTCCGAAACGCTGTTCCCCAGCGGGCTCACCAG
>JAFWFI010000054.1 GCA_017515705.1 Bacillota bacterium | reverse complement strand
GACCTTTATCCGGGAAGACCGCTGGAAGTTGTTCCTGCAGGGCATCGGGACCACGCTGCTCATCACCGTGCTGTCGATTCTCTTCGGCACGGCCCTGGGCTTCGGCGCTTTCATGCTTTGCCGGAACGGGAACCCCGTGGCGAACGCCATTACCCGTTTCTGTGTCTGGCTGGTGCGGGGGATGCCGGCTGTCGTGCTGCTGATGATCCTCTTCTACATCGTTTTCGGCAGCGTGGCGGTCTCCGGCACGGCGGTGGCGGTGATCGGTTTCACGCTGGTGTTCGGGGCAGGCGTATTCAGCATGATCAAAGCCGGCGTAGGAGCCGTGGGCAACGGGCAGCTGGAAGCCGCCTATTCGCTGGGTTATACGAACCGGCGGGCTTTCTACCGCATCATTTTGCCTCAGGCGGTGCCCCATTTCATGCCGGCGTACAAGGGCGCGGTTACCGATATCATCAAGGCGACGGCTATTGTGGGTTACGTGGCGGTGCAGGACCTGACGAAGATGGGTGACATCATACGGAGCCGTACATACGAAGCTTTCTTCCCCCTTATCGCGGTGGCGATCATCTACTTCATCCTTGCGGCAGTTCTGACCTTCCTCGTGAACCGGGTCGAACTTCGCCTGGATCCCAGACTGAGAAAACAGAAGAGTATACGGAAGGAGGCGGGCAAAAAATGATCGAACTGATGCATATGGAAAAGAAATACGATCGGGCCACGCCGTTAAAGGACGTCAATGCGGTCATCCGCGAAGGGGACGTGATCTCCGTGATCGGGCCTTCCGGTACAGGGAAGTCCACGCTTCTGCGGTGCATCAATATGCTGGAACGGCCAACTGCCGGACGGATTCTCCTTGACGGGGAGGATATCACGGCGCCGAAATACGACGTCACCCGGGCCCGGCAGCGAATGGGCATGGTGTTCCAGTCCTTCAACCTCTTCGAACACCTGACGGTCATCGAAAACGTCATGCTGGCCCCCCATGGACATCCTGAAGAAGTCCCGGGAGGAAGCCTATGAAACCGGAATGGCCCTCCTGAGGCGCGTCGGGATGGCGGACCGGGAAATGCAGTATCCCGACCAGCTTTCCGGCGGGCAGAAGCAGCGGGTTGCCATTGCACGGACGCTGGCGATGGATCCGGATGTGATCCTGCTGGACGAGCCCACCAGCGCCCTGGACCCTGCCATGGTGGAGGAAGTGGAGGCGGTGATCCGGGACCTGGCAAAGAGCGGGAAGACCATGCTAATCGTGACCCACGAAATGAAGTTCGCCCGAGCCATCTGCAACCGGGTCTTCTACATGGATCAGGGCCTCATTTACGAGGACGGAACGCCGGAGCAGATCTTCGACCACCCGCAGAAGGAACGTACCCGCCGGTTCATCCGGCGGCTGAAGGTGCTGGAACTGAACGTGGACAGCCCGGACTATGATTTCCTCGGTGCAGGGGCTCAGATCGACCGCTATTGCCAGAGCAACGACATTCCTCCCAGAACGAAGTACCGCATCCGGCTGGCCTTTGAAGAACTGGTGCAGCAGCTTCTCCGGCAGGTGCTGGCGGAGGAACCCATCCGGGTAGTCGTCGAATACGCCGCGGCGGAGGCGCGCACCACCGTGACGGTGCGTTACGGCGGCCGGAGATTCGATCCGGCAGAGGGTGAGAATGAACTCGCCTACAGGGTACTGAAAGCTTCCGTGGAGGAACTGACTTACGAATATGTTCCTGACGAGGAAGAGTCCAACATCATCCGCGTGGATATTAAGGAGTGAACGGGAGTCAGCGGGGACGGTTCTTTTTGCTTTACTTTTTCAATTAACAGGCCGGCTTTAGGTTCGCTTAAAGTCGGCCTTTTATAATACTCTTAACCACAACGAAAGGAGAAGCGATAGCAAATGAAAAGATTATCGATCTGTATATGCATTATCCTGTGTCTGCTGCTGACAGCCTGCGGGTCGGATGCACAGGATACAGCTGCCGATGCCGCGGCATCTGCCGTAAACGGGGAAATCCGGATCCTTGAAACGATGGAAGCATCCGGTGACGGCGAACACGTTATAACGGCGGACGGCGAGGAGTTAAGCTATGCCAATACCGCAGTTAACAAAACCGGCGATGCCAGCGGGGATGAAGCCGATTTTTACGGCGACAATGCGGCCGTTTTCGCTACGAACGGAGGAACGCTGCAGTTGTCGGAGATGAAGATCAATACAGCGGGTGAACATGCGAATGCGGTGTTCAGTTACGGCGAAGGCACGACAGTCAGCATCAAGGACTCTGTCATTGAGACCACCGGGAATTGTTCCGGGGGACTGATGACCACCGGCGGGGGAACGATGATCGCAGAGAATCTGAACATCCACACCACCGGCAATTCTTCCGCGGCGATTCGTTCCGACCGGGGCGGCGGGACCGTGAATGTTACCGGCGGCACTTATACCACCGACGGGACTGGGTCCCCGGTCATCTATTCCACGGCGGACATTACTGTCAGCGATGCGGCACTGGAATCCACTGCGTCCCAGGGCGTAGTGGTGGAAGGGCAAAATTCCGTCACCCTGAACAATGTGAAACTGACCGCTGACAACAACACGAAGAACAGCGACAAATCGGATTATTATCAGGCGGTCATGATCTACCAGTCCATGTCCGGCGATGCGGCGGAGGGACTATCCTCCTTCACGATGAACGGCGGGACGCTGACTAATCAAAACGGGGATATCTTCTTTGTCAACAATACCGTGACAGAAATCAACCTGAGTCAGGCCTCCATCGTGAATAACGATGAAAACGGCGTATTCTTACGGGCCGCTGCTGCGGGCTGGGGCAGCGAAGGCTCCAATGGCGGTCAGGTCACTCTGAATGCGGCGAACCAGGAAATCAACGGGAACATGCTGGTGGACGACGTATCCCACCTGAACCTGATCCTGAAAGAAGGATCCGTCTTTAACGGAAGCATCAATCCGGAAGGGCAGGAAGGCGAGGTCTATGTGGAACTG
>JAFWFI010000053.1 GCA_017515705.1 Bacillota bacterium | reverse complement strand
GGACGCTCCGCCGAATCCTGCGGATCATGATCATGCAGAACAAAGGACTTCCTGGCCTGTCGGATCTCGCTAATCTCTCCATGGATAACATGGCCGCGAAGAAAAAGAAGCAGTGGCCCGTATGAAAAAGACGAACATTCCCACCTGCCCGCCGCGCACTGCGGTGGCCTATGCCCGGTACTCTTCCGCCGTCCAGCGGGATGTCTCCATCGAGCAGCAGCTGGCAGACATCCGGGCATACGCGGACCGGGAAGGCTATACCCTCGTGCATGAGTATGCGGATCACGCGAAGTCCGGCTTCAAGGATACCTCCGCCCGCACGCAGTTCCAGTCCATGATGGCCGCCGCCGATTCCGGAACCTTCGACACCGTTCTGGTGTGGAAGGTGGACCGCTTCGGCCGCAACCGGGAAGAGTCCGCCCTGTTCAAAGGCCGCCTCCGCCGTCACGGTGTCAAGGTCTTGTACGTCATGGAACCGATCCCGGAAGGATCTGCCGGCGTCCTCCTGGAAGGCATGCTGGAAGCAACCGCTGAATGGTACAGCCGCCAGCTGTCGGAAAATGTCACCCGGGGCATGACGGACAACGCCATGAAATGTCTCTACAACGGCTGCCGCATCCTGGGCTATAAGCGCGGTCCGGACGGCCGCTATGCCATCGTGCCGGAGGAAGCGGACCTGGTGCGGAATATCTTTTCCCTGTACTGCTCCGGCTTCTCCGCAGAGCGGATCTGCGCGAAGCTGAACGCCCAGGGCCTCCGCACCTCCCGCGGTCTTCCCTTCCAGTCGGAAGGCCTTTTCCGCATCATCGGGAATGAGAGGTACACCGGCGTATATATCTGGGGCTCCATCAAGGTTCCGGACGGCATGCCCGCCATTATCGAGCGGTCCACCTGGGAGGAGGCGCAGCGTATGCGTAAAAAAACAGCCCGCCATATTGAGCAGGGCGCCGTGGATTACCTGCTCACCGGCAAGGCCTTCTGCGGCATGTGCGGTGCCGCCATGATCGGGGACTCCGGCACCAGCAAAACCGGTGCCCGCCATTACTATTATACGTGCCAGGCCCACAAGGCCCGGAAGGGCTGCGACAAAAAAGCCGTCCACAAGGCAGACCTGGAGACCGCCGTTGTCGACTTCGTCCTGGATCACGTTCTCTCTGATGAACAGATTGAAAAAACAGCGGACGCGGTGATGGCGCTCCAGGCGGAAGAACTCCGTCACTCCCCGCTGGCCGCCATGGAAGCGGAACGGAAGGAAATCATCACCCAGATCGACAACATTAACAACGCCATCGCGGCCGGCGTCTGGTCTTCCACCACTGTGATCAAGCTCCGGGAACTGGAAGCATCCGCCGAAACCCTCCGGGTATCAATTGATACCCTGCGCTTTTCCCAGTCCCAGCTGATCGACCGGGACCGTGTGCTGTTCTTCCTCCACCGGTTCACAAAAGGAAACCGGAACGATCCGTTGCTCCGCCGGCACATCATCGAAACATTCATCAATTCCGTCTACGTGTTCGATGATCACCTGAAGCTGGTGATCAATAACGTGGAGGGAAATCAGCGCATCCCCCTGGAAGCCCTACCCCCGGATAGTTCGGATATATCTAATTCCGGCGTACCAACCGTGATACATCCGAACTCGCGGATCACGATCTACCGGATCGCCGTGTGATTCGGAAACAAAGACCGGCTTTGGCCGGTTTTTTTCTTTGTTCGCCTTTACAATTTCACTTTACTGCGTTATATTGGATATACAAAAAGGGCGGCGAGCTGTTGGCGCAGCTCCCACCCAGAGCGGAAGATGTGAGCGTACCACACCTTCAGAAATGATTTTATCACATTCTTCCGCAAAAATAAAGGAAGGATGTGTTTTTTGTGTCGTATGAATCTTTTCGTCTTGACTTTGCTGATCGACTCACGGACCTCGGTTCTCCCATGATCCCGGATATCCTCGCCCTGCTGGATGCTGTGGCCTCCGGCTATGACATCACCCGGAAGTCTACGGACATCATCCCCGCAGATGTCATTCCGCAGGCCGTCCGG
>JAFWFI010000052.1 GCA_017515705.1 Bacillota bacterium | reverse complement strand
GTGGACGGGGTGATGATCTGCGGGGATGTGTACGACCGGGCGGTGCCGGGGGAAGCGGCAGTGGCATTGCTGGACGCCTTCCTGACGAAGCTGAAGGAAGCCGGAAAGACGGTCTTTATGATCAGCGGGAACCATGACTCCGACGAGCGGCTGAATTTCGGCAGCCGGATCTTTGAAAACAGCGGCATCCATATTGCCGGCCGGTATGACGGGGAAATGGGACATGTGGAGGTGTCGGACGAATACGGACCGCTCCATGTCTGGATGCTGCCATTCGTGAAGGCCTCCCGGGTCCGGCATTTCTTCCCGGAGGAAACCATCGATAACTATGATGATGCGGTCCGTACGGTGATCCGCCGGGCAGGCATCGACCCGTCCCTTCGGAACGTGATCCTGGCTCACCAGTTCGTGGCCGGTCCGTCCGACCCGGAAACGGCGGGTTCCGAGACCGCCCTGGCCACGGTGGGAACCGTGGAGAAGATCGGATGGCAGTGCTTTGAAGACTTTGACTACACGGCACTGGGCCATATCCACAAAAGCCAGCCGGTGGGGAAGGAGACCATCCGCTATGCGGGGTCCCCTCTCAGGTATTCCCTGGATGAAAAAGAACTGGCGGACGAGAAGGCTGTGACTCTGGTGGAACTGAAGGAAAAGGGCGATGTGCAGATTATGCACATTCCCCTGAAACCCCGGCGGGAGATCCGCCACATCCGGGGAACCCTCGACAATCTCCTGGCCCACGCGGAGGATCCCGGGGACTATATTTACGCCACGCTGACGGACGACCGCCCCCAGTTCGACGCCATGACCCGGCTGCAGCAGGTCTATCCCAACACCATGAAGCTGGATTACGACAATGAATCCATCCGGGAGGCAATGGACGGCGTGCCGGGGGATGCGGCGGAAGAGAAGGGCTTTTCCGAACTGATCCGGGAATTCTACCGGTGGATCCTGGGCCAGGATCCCACGGAGGAGGAGATGGCAGTCCTTCTGGATGCCGCCGAGGAAGCGGAGGTGATCGAATGAAACCGGTTCGTTTGATTATGAGCGCCTTCGGCCCTTATGCGGGGCAGACGGAAGTGGATTTTGAAAGACTGGGCCCCAGCGGCCTGTTTCTGATCACCGGGGATACCGGTTCGGGGAAGACCACGGTCTTTGATGCCATGGCCTTTGCCCTGTTTGGAAAAACCAGCGGATCCCTGCGGGATGCGGGGAGCATGCGGAGCGATTTTGCGTCCCCCGCGGACGAAACCTTTGTGGAACTGACCTTTGAACACGGAGGCCGGACCTACACGGCCCGTCGGTCGCCGGCGTACGAGTCCGCCAAACTGCGCGGGGAAGGCACCACGAAACGGCCGGCCAAAGCTGTACTGGAAAGAGAACCGGAGCCGCCGGTGGAAGGGGTCGAATCCGTCAACCGCGAGATCGAGGAGATCCTCCGGATCCGCTACGACCAGTTCAAACAGATCTCCATGATCGCCCAGGGCGAATTCCGGGAAGTGCTGAACGCGGACTCCAGAAAACGGGGGGAGATCCTTCAGAAAGTGTTCTGCACGGAACAGTATGAGAGAATGGGACAGGTCCTCCGGGACCGGGCTTCCGGCGCCCGGGAACAGCTGGACCGGTTCCTGCGCAGCATCGACCAGTACATGGACGGCGTGGAATGCCGGCCCGACAGCCCTTTGGCGCAGCAGCTGGAGGAGGAAAAGCAGAAAGCCCTCTCCGGGCAGAAATACTACGATCCCGAGGACCGGATGAAACTGGTGGAAGCCATCATCCGGGAAGAGGAAGCACGGGCAGAAGGCTTCCGGAAGGATTACCGGAAGAAGGAAGAGGATTTCCTTAACCGTTCGGCCGAGCTGGCGGTAGCGGAAGAACTGGCCGGCCGGTTCGATAAGAATGACCGGCTTCTGACTGTCAGAGAAGAACTCCGGCGGGAAGAACCGGCGATCAGGGAGAAGGAAAAACGGCTCGCCGTGTGGAAAAAAGCCCTCTTTGACGTGTCGCCGTCCTGGAAGAACCTGAAAGAGGCGGGGAAGCGGCTGGACACGGCACGGGAGGACCTCAGAAAGGCCAAAACAGCCCTTCAGGACGCCGAAAAAGCAAAAGAGGAAGCAGAGGCCGCCCTCCGGGAAGCGGAGCGCAGCCGGACGGAAGCGGATGCGAAAAAGCTGCAGGCGGCACAGGTCTTAAACGACAGGGAAAAGTACCTGAAACGGGACGAACTGGTCCGGAAAGAGAGCAGGCTGTCGGCGGACCTGGAGTCCCTGAAAGAAGAAGAAAAGGAGAAGCAGGAACTCAAAGAAAACCTGCAGAATAAGAAGAAAGAAGCGGAAGCCATGCTGGCCGAAACGGCGGATGCGCCGGAAAAGAGCCTCCGGGCGGACCAGGCGTTAAGCAGTCTGGAACAGCGTCTTCAGGAACTGAATACCCTGAAAACGGAGGGGCTGACGGACCTGATCTTTAAGCGGGGCAATGCGGGGAAAGCCGCTGAAGTGTTCGAAGTCTCCCGGAACGACTACGATCGGGAACGGACGGCGTTTTCACATGCGGAGCGGATGCTGGAACTGTCCCGGGCGGGGATCCTGGCCGGGAAGCTGATTCCGGGCGAACCCTGTCCGGTCTGCGGCTCCACGGACCACCCTGCGCCAGCGTCGATCCCGGAGGAAGGGATGACGGAAGAGGCGTTGGAAGAACGACGGGCTGCCCTGGAAGCTGCGGAAATGAAAAAGAATGCGGATTACGATAAAGCCGTGAAAGCAAAAGGCAGTTTCGACGCGGCGGACTCGGTTTTCCGGAAGGAAGTCTCCCGGGTCACGGGAAGCATGCCGGCGCCGGAGGAAGGGGCGGAGGCCATTGGAAACGGTCTCCAGGCGCTGTGGGAAGAGGCCCGACGGGAACTGCTGGCTGCGAAAGCGGAGAAAAAGGCGCTGGATGAGCTCCTGGAAAACCGCAGACAGGCGGAAGAGGACCTGGCGGTTTACCGGGAAGACCTGGAGCAGGCGGAGACCGGCCTGCAGAACGTGCAGGATGCACGGAACCGGAAGAACGGGGAGCTGGCCGGATGCCGGGGCGAGATCGCTGCCCTGACCGGCCTGGCCTTTGAGAACTGGGAAACAGCGGAAAAGAAGGCAGACGCCTTGAATGAAGAAGCGGAAGCGCTGCTGGAGAAGATCGACGAAGCCGGGAAATCCGCCAAAACCGCATCGGAAATCCATTCCGGAGCCGCTGCCGGCCTGGAAGGGGTCCGGACGCAGAATGACCGTGCTGTCAGGGATGCGGAAGCGGCGGAAGCGGCATTCCGGGAGGTCCTTCAGGCGGAAGGCTTCGGCGGCACCGAAGAATTCCTGGAATCCCTGGTTACCCGGGAAGAGATTCAGGCTTCGGAACAGGAAACAGCGGAGTTCCGGGACCGGGAGAAACTCAACCGGGAAGCCCTGGCCCAAAGCGAGGAAGAACTTCGGGGCAAGAGCCGGCCGGACCGGGAGAGCCTGGCGGAAGCCGCCCGGGAAGCCAGAGAACTGCGGGATCGTGCCGCGGAAGGTCTGAGCGGGGCGGAGGGACGCCTGAGCCGGAACCGGGAAACGCTGAAGAAAATGGAACAGCGCTGCAAGGAAACGGCGGAACTGCTGTCCCGGGTGACGATGCTGACGAACCTGGCGGACCTGGTACAGGGAAAGGTGACCGGAAGAAACCGGACGTCCCTGGAAACCTATGTGCAGATGGCGGGCTTCGATTCGATCCTGGCAGCGGCCAACCAGCGACTCCTGCCCATGAGCGGCGGCCAGTACCGGCTGTACCGTCACGAAGATCCGAACGCCAAAGGAAACATTGCACTGAACCTGGATATCCTGGACCACTATACCGGCAAGAAACGCCCGGTGAGCACCCTGTCCGGCGGGGAAAGCTTCATGGCTTCCCTGAGCCTGGCGCTGGGTCTGTCCGACCGGATCACCGCGGCCGCCGGGGGCGTGAAGGTCGACGCCCTGTTTGTGGATGAGGGCTTCGGGACGCTGGATGAAAAGTCCCTGAACGATGCGATCGCCATGCTGCAGGAACTGACTTCCGGCAGCCGGCTGGTGGGGATCATCAGTCACCGGCAGGAACTGAAGGAGGAGATTCCGAGGAAGATCATCGTGGAAAAGAGCCGTCAGGGCAGTAATATTTCCATCGATTCCGGATATTGATGAAAAATCTCTCGAAATCCGCTATGAAAAAGCCTTTGACGCATTGCATTTCTTCGTTTGGAAGAGTATAATAGTGGAAATTGTATTTGAGAGAGAAGGGATAACGTATGGAAAAGAAGAATATTGACTGGGGCAGCCTTGGATTCGAATATACCAAGACCGACAAGCGGTTCGAAGCGAACTTCAAGGATGGCAAATGGGATGAAGGCGGACTGATCGATGATGAAATGATCGTCATCAACGAATGCGCCTGCGTATTCCAGTATGCACAGACAATTTTTGAAGGATTGAAAGCCTACACGACGGAAGACGGGAGAACCGTTGTTTTCCGGCCGGACCTGAATGCGGAAAGAATGGCGGATTCCGCCCGGACGCTGGTTATGCCTCCGTTCCCGGAAGACCGGTTCGTCGATGCGGTCCTGCAGACCGTCAAGGCGAATATCGCATGGGTTCCGCCCTATGGCAGCGGCGCGACCCTGTATGTCCGTCCGTTCATGATCGGCTACGATCCCATTATCGGCGTAGTGCCGGCGAATGAGTATAAATTCCGTATTTTCACCACACCGGTAGGCCCGTATTTCAAGGGCGGCGCAAAACCGGTAACACTCTGCGTCAGCGATTACAACCGTGCGGCTCCGGCGGGCACCGGCCACATCAAAGCCGGCCTGAACTATGCCATGAGCCTGCGGGCCCACGAAGCAGCTCACGCAGCTGGATTTGATGAAAATATGTTCCTGGATCCGGCGACGGGGACCAAGATCGAAGAGACCGGCGGTGCGAACTTCCTGTTCGTGACTCCTGAAAAACAAGTAGTCATCCCCAAATCCGGCAGTATCCTGCCCTCCATTACCAGACGTTCTCTAGTGCATGTGGCGAAGGAATACCTGGGACTGGAAGTTGTTGAAAGAGAAGTTTATCTGGAAGAACTGAAAGACTTTGCGGAATGCGGTCTTTGCGGCACGGCTGCCGTCATCTGCCCGGTGGGCAAGGTGGTTGACCACGGGAAGGAAATCGCTTTCCCGAGCGGCATGGAAGGAATGGGTCCTGTTACAAAGGAATTGTATGATACTCTGACAGGGATCCAGATGGGTCGGATCGATCCGCCGGAAGGCTGGATCTACGAGATCAAATAATGAATTAGAAGATCAGTTGTTTTTATTTTTGTTTACTCCAATCGAATCCGGGCGAGGCGATGAATCATCATCGCCTCGTTCGGATTTTCAGGCTATTTTTCCAGATAATTCGTGAGTTCGCCAATCTGGCTGATGACGCATTTCACTTCATTTCCAGGCATTAAATACCGGGGCGGGTCAAAACCCATGCCCACGCCTTTCGGCGTGCCGGTCATGATCATGTCCCCCGGAAAGAGTTCATACCCCTGAGAGAGTTCATGGATGATCTCCGCCACGCTGCGGATCATATCCCTGGTGTTCCCGTTCTGACGCAGTTCTCCCGCCACATAGGACTGCACTGTCAGGTCCTGCGGGTCGGGGATCTCGTCGGCAGTGACGATCCAGGGACCCACGGGGCAGTGAGTGGTGAGACTTTTGCCCTTGAACCAGTTGACGTGGCGGTTCTGGACGTCCCGGGCCGAGATGTCATTGCCGATGGTGTAGCCGAAGACATGGCTCAGCGCTTCCTCTTCCGGGATATAGGTTCCCCGTTTGCCCATCACCACGGTCAGTTCCGCTTCGTAGTCGATGTACTTCGTTACCGTTTCGTGCCGGAGGATGGTACCGCCGGGTTCCAGGCAGGGATAGGCGGCCTTGGTGAAATAGATGGGCCAATCCGGCGCGGTATCCTTCGGACCGCCGGTGATGCCGCCGATCTCCTTCACGTGTTCCAGGTAGTTTTTGCCCAGGCAGACGATGTTGCGCCGGGGGAAGGGAATCGGGGAAAGAAGCCGGATCTGCGGGTCGTCCAGGGACAGAAGGTCTTCCCCGCAGCAGACAGCGGCTTCCCGTTCACATTCCGTGCGAAGCACGTCGTAGTGTTCAATCAGGTACTGCATGTCCCTGCCCTCCGCGGCCATCAGCGGAAGCACCGCCTTCTTTTCCGGAAAGACAGCGCAGACCATCTCCGTTCCTTTGTATTCGATCGTTGCGTATTTCATACCGATTTCCTCCCTGTTGTCTGTTGTGTGCACCAATTCGACGGTTTTGTGCGAACCTTCAAGGGGCTGTATGATTCCCCCTGAGGCGACGCAGAACGCGGGTTCTTAGCGATTGGCGAGTTCCAAAGGAGCGAAGACAGAGCTTAGAACCCCTGCGTGAGTGCCTCGAGCGAGAGCGTCCGAGGGGGGAATACATACAGCACCCCAAGGTTCGCTGATATGATTTCTTGTATTATACCAAAAAAGCAAGGAGGAATCCAATTGATCAACGCTGTCACCGAAATCCTCATCCTGATAGTACTGGCCGCCCTGGCCGTCATCGATTTCAAACGGAAGATCGTCCCGAACACAGGCCCGGCAGCGATCGCCGCACTGGGCCTCTGGCGGGTGCTCGCCGGCATCGTAAGCCCGGGCTCCGCCGCCGCAGGAGCCGCGGTTCTGGGCGGCTCAGTCCTGCTGCTGGCCGCCGTTACCGGC
>JAFWFI010000051.1 GCA_017515705.1 Bacillota bacterium | reverse complement strand
CTGTTTGTCATCCTGAGCGAAGCGAAGGATCTTTTTTTATATCGTTATTTTATCCTTTATTTTCTCAAATCTCCCGTCTCCGATTCCGGAGACGTTTTTTATGTCCTCGATTTTCTGAAAGGTTCCGACGCTCTGCCGGTAATCGATAATGGATTGGGCATAGACTTCCCCGATCCCCGGCAGCTGCATCAGCGCAGACTTGTCGGCTGTGTTGATGTTGATCAGCCCGCCGGAGCCCGCGGCTGACGTCTGTCCGGCGGATATTCCCGGCGACAGTCCGCTCTGCTCTTCTCCCTGAAAAGGAATATAGACCGCCATTCCGTCAGAGACCTTTTCTGCCAGGTTTACCTTTCCGTGATCTGCGGTCTCCGCCATTCCGCCGGCCGCTTCCACCGCCTCGTAGACCCGGCTCCCCTCCGTCAGGCGTACCACGCCGGGGCTGGCCACCGCGCCTTCCACATCCACCACGATTTCAGCCGGCACCGATACTACCGGCGTCTCCTCTTCCTTTCCGGCCGCGCTGTCGTTTAACGCGTCATCGGGGTTCCCCTCCCCCGCATCCAGCCGGACTACCCCCGCCGTGTCCTTCACCGGCAGAAAACTCCCGGTATCCAGAAACTGCTTGAGGAAAACGCTGGCCAGAAAGACCAGCGTCATCAGTGTGAAAATCAATATCTTGTTCTTTGTAGCTGTTTCCATAAAAACGCCCCCTTTCACGGTTTATTGTACCATGAAAAGGGGTGTTATTCTCCCTTTATTTTCCTATTTTAGCAAATACAGAGGAATTTCGGCGCCCTCTGCAGATTCGGCGTACATCTCTGCACGTTCGATACGGGTCTCCATCTCCCCGCCGGAAATTCCCATTCTCTCTCGCAGGATCTGCAGCAAAACCTCCGGATTCAGATTGGACGCACTGCCGGTATCTACCTTCAGCTTCATCAGAAGGTAATCGTCCTGCGAATCGATTTCCAATGCCCTGACCTTCTCCCGGATGTCGATTTCTTTGATCTTGCCGCTCTTTTTCTGCACTTTCTGAATGATCACCGACGGCTGCGACAGGAACCAGTCCGCCGCCTCCCGAAGCTTTTCATACTCTTCCGGTTTCGCCAGGCGCACGCCAACGTCGTAATCCCCCCGGGTGATCAGCGCGCCCGCCGCCTTCTTCGTTTCCTTCAGAACAGTGCAGGACAGCATCCGGATTCCCTCCGGCATGGCGTCCTCCATCCTCTGCCGGATCGCTTCCGGGTCCAGGTCTTCCTGGGTCTCGAACTCGAAATACTCTCCCCGGCTGGTATAGCCCAGGGACAGGGGCTGTGCAATGCTCATCTTCGGGTGGGGCGAATAGCCTTCCGTATATTTCAGCCGGATGCCGGTGCGCTTGAACGCACGCTGGAAGAGCCGCATGATATCCAGGTGGGAAATGTAACGCATGTCCCCCTCTTTGCTCCATTTGATCAGATACTTCATCGCCTTCCTCCTCAACAGTCAAATACACGGTTGACGCCGCAAAGCTGGCAGCCTTCCCGGCAGTCCTTCGTGATTTCGCCCCGGCGGGCCTTCTCGTTTTCCGACAGATAGAACTCCTTGTCCACCCCGGTGCCGATCAGGTCCCAGGGCAGGATCTCATCGTATCCCCAGGCTCTCCGGGCATAAAAATCCGGGTCCACGCCGGTGTTGCGGAAAGCCTGCATCCATTTTTCATAATCGAAGTGTTCCCGCCAGCCGTCGAACTTGCAGCCCAGGCGGACCGCTTCCACCAGGGTTTTGCACATCCGGCGGTCGCCCCGTGCCAGCACGCCTTCCAGGTAGCTGGTCGCGCTGTCATGATAGCTCAGCCGCACGCACTTCATGGGCTTGATCAGGTTCTTCACCAGTTCATGCTTCCGGGAAAACTCTTCGTCCGTATCCTGAGGGAACCACTGGAACGGCGTATGGGGTTTCGGGACAAAATTGGACACGCTGACATGAATGGACAGCCGGCCGATTTTCCCGTTGACTTCTTTGTAGATATTCATGATGTTCCGGGCGATGTCGGCGATTCCCGCAAGGTCCTCGTCGGTCTCCCCCGGCAGCCCCGCCATGAAATACAGTTTGATGGAGTGCCAGCCCAGTTCAAAAGCCTGCCGGGAGGCGGAATAGATGTGTTCCTCCGTGATGTCCTTGTTGATCACATTCCGCAGCCGCTGGCTCCCCGCTTCCACCGCAAAGGTCAGCCCGGATTTCTTGTATCCCTGGATCTCATCCATCACCTTGAAAGAGAAGGAATCCAGACGCAGGGAGGGAAGGGACATGGACACGTCCGATTCCCGGCACAGCCGCATCAGATCCGTCACCAGCTCCTCCACCCGGGAATAGTCCCCGGTGGACAGGGACAGGATCGACAGTTCCTCATACCCGGTGGCTTTCAGCTGTTCCTCCACGATTTCCCGGATCTTTTCCGGGCTCCGCTCCCGCACGGGACGGTAAATCATCCCGGCCTGGCAGAAACGGCAGCCCCGGGTGCAGCCCCGGAAGATTTCCACCACTGCACGGTCATGCACCGTGGAAATGAAGGGCACCACCGGCGACGTGGGAAACGGTGCGCTGTCCATGTCCCGGATGATCCGCTTTTCGATATGGTCCGGGGCCTTGTCATACAGCTTCCGGATCTCCCGGATGGTCCCGTCCCCGTTATAGTCGAACTCGTAAAACCGGGGCACGTACATACCCTCGATTTCGCATAAGGCTTTCAGAAATTCAATTTTCGGGGCGCCGCTGGCCTTCCACTCCCGAAGCTTTTCCATGATTTCCGGCCAGACTTCTTCCCCTTCCCCGATGGAAAAGGCGTCGGCGAATTCGGCGATGGGCTCCGGGTTATAGGTGCAGGGCCCTCCTATGATGATGAAGGGATCCTCTTCCCCCCGGTCCTTTGCATACATCTCCATGCCTGCCAGGTCGATCATGTTCAGCACATTGGTCACCAGCATCTCATAACCCACGGTGATGGCGAAAATATCCGCCTCCTTCACTGCACGCTTGGTTTCCAATGTGTACAGCGGAATCTCTTCCTCCCGCATGATGGCCTCGAAGTCCACATCCGGCGCATAGACCCGCTCGCACTGTACGTCCGGAATGTCATTGAGGACCTTGTACAGGATCTGCAGTCCCAGGTTGGACATCCCGATCTCATACAGGTCCGGGAAGCCGAAGGCCACCCGCATGGACACCCGGTCATAAGGCTTGCGGACTGCATGCAGCTCCCCGCCGATATACCGCGCCGGCTTCTCCACCCGCATCACGCTGCGGGCGATTTTCTGTTCCAGTTCTGACTGATATTCAAACATTGTGTTTTTCCTTCTGTTAGTATTGAGATTGGAGTATTAAGATGCTCCCATCTCCCATCTCCCATCTTATCATTGTACCAACAACCCCGGAAAACCGCAATCAAAAATACCGGTGCATTTCTGCACCGGCATTCTTGATAAATGGTTCAACTATTCTAATCACTCTCTTATTTGCTAACAAAACACTATTTTCTCCGGACACCGTCATCCAGCCCGTTTTCAAGCCGGTTGAAGTAATCCCTGGTCTCCTTGGCTACCACACCGCTGAGTGCCAGGATGCAGATCAGGTTCGGGATCGCCATGAGGCCGTTGAAGATATCCGCAATGGTCCATACCTGGCTGACAGTCAGGAACGGTCCGATGAGAACGGCTAAGATGTACAGGATACGGTAAACCTTTACCGGACCCATAGCGCCGTTGAACAGGTATTCCAGGGAACGCTCACCGTAGATATCCCAGCCCAGGATGGTGGTGAATGCGAACAGCGCCAGACATAACATCAGGATGAATGCGCCGAACTGCATGCCGAACGGCATCCCTGTGCCCAGTGCGTTGATGGTAACGGCTGCACCTTCCTTGCCGATCACGTGGGAACCGGTTACCAGGATGGACAGGCCGGTCAGGTTACAGATGATGATCGTATCGATGAATACACCGAAGGAGTTGATCAGGCCCTGCCGTACCGGTTCGTTGGTGTTGGCGGAAGCTACTGCCATAGGAGCGGAACCAAGACCGGCTTCGTTGGAGAATACGCCTCTGGCGATACCTTTCTGCATCGCCAGCATGATGGCGCCGACCGCGCCGCCGGCTGCTGCCCTTGCACCGAATGCACTGGCAAAGATGTCAGCGATAACGCTCGGGATCTGGCCGATGTTGCAGATCAGTACGATACAGCAGGCTACGATGTAGATGACTGCCATGATCGGTACGATGAAGCTGGTAACGGTACCGATTCTAGTGATGCCGCCGATGATAACCAGCCCTGCAAAGAAGGTAACGATGATTGCTGTAGCAACGGTCGCAATGGTATAGCTGTTGCCGAACAGGGAAATCGTATGTAATTCGTTGGGGTCGAAGAAGGTGCTGACCGCGGATGCAATACCGTTGATCTGCACGATGGTGCCGATGCCCATGATGCCTGCCAGCGCCGCCAGGAAGGCGAAGAGTTTCGCCAGCCAGGTCCATTTCTTGCCCATACCTTTTTCAATGGACAGGAACGGCCCGCCCAGTGTACGGCCGTCCGGGCCGATGTTTCTGTACTTAACTGCCAGCAGACATTCCGCATATTTGGTGATCATGCCCACGCAGGCTGCGAATACCATCCAGAACAGCGCCCCCGCGCCGCCGATTACCAGCGCTGTCGCTACGCCGACGATGTTACCGGTACCAATGGTCGCGGACATCGCTACGCAGAAAGCCTGGAAGCTGGAGATTTCGCCCTGACCGGAGACGCCCGGTTCCTTGCCCAGCATGTACTTGGCGGAAAGTCCTATTTTCCGGAACTGTAAGAGTCCCAGGCGGATGGACAGATAAATGCCTGTACCAACCAGCAGAATCAGCATTGGGACGCCCCATACCAGGTCATCCGCTTTGCCCAGAAAGTCTGTGAATGTCATAGTGTTTAATTCCTCCTCGTAAAAAATAAAAAAGCCGATTTCAATCGACTTCCGGAGTAATGACTATTTGGTGCAAGCAAAGTTCTTAACACTCTGTCCTTTTTACCTGAGATATCACTTCAAGCGCTGCTTAATGCCGGAAGCTTAAACCTTCGGTGCCCAATGGGTCTCTCCAGAGAATCAACTGAAATATGACTGCGCGGGCTAATTTGTCCGCACATAATTGACCTTTTAACAGTAGCATATTTCAACGATGTTTTCAAGTGCTTTTTCACTATTTGCCGAAAAAATGTCTGTAAAACAGTCTATTTGAAGAAATGGTATTTTATATCTGTTCAAAAGTGTCCTGAAATGGTATAATTTTTTCATATTGAGCTTTAAAGAGGTGAAAATAATGATCAAAATCGACAAATCCGATAAACTGACTCATGTCCATTCCGATATCCGCGGACCTTTGTTCGTCGAAGCGCTGAAAATGCAGGCGGAAGGCATTGACGTCATGAAACTCAACACCGGAAACCCCGGCACTTTTGGCTTCCCGATGCCGGACAGCGTAAAGAATGCCGTTATCCAGAATATCGACCGGGCCACTCCCTACTGCGACCTGAAAGGAATGCCGGACGCCCGTGAAGCGATCTGTGAATACCACAAGAAGAAAGGCATCCAGGGCATCACCCCGGACGATGTCTACATCGGCAACGGCGTCAGCGAACTGGTGACCATGATGCTGACCGCTTTCCTGAACTACGGGGACGAAGTGCTGGTACCCACCCCGGATTACTCCCTGTGGAGCAACTCCATCCACATCGCCGGCGCCACACCGGTCTATTACATCTGCGATGAAGACAACCACTGGTTCCCGGACGTGGAAGACATCAAGAGCAAGATCACCCCGAAAACCCGGGCGATCCTGCTGATCAACCCCAACAACCCCACCGGCGTCCTCTACCCCAGGGAACTGGTAGAGCAGGTGGCCAACGTCGCCAGGGAAAATAACCTGGTAATCTTCTCCGACGAGATCTACGACCGTCTGGTGATGGACGGCAAGGAACACGTTTCTACCGCCGCCATCGCGCCGGATGTCTTTACCATCACGTTCAACGGCCTGTCCAAGTCCCACATCGTCTGCGGCTTCCGCTGCGGCTGGATGGTGATCAGCGGGCCGAAGGAAGGCGCCGCCGGATTCATTGCCGGCATCACCGCCATGGCAGCCATGCGCCTGTGCGCGAATGCCATCATGCAGCTGTCCATCGTGGCGGCACTGGAGGACCGGGACAGCACTCAGAGCATGCTGCTGCCGGGAGGACGGCTCTACGAACAGCGGGAAGCCTGCTGCCGGGAGCTGGCGAAGATCGACGGGCTTTCGTTCGTCAAGAACGACGCCGCTTTCTACATCTTCCCGAAACTGGATGCCGAGCGGTTCAACATTACCAGTGACGACCAGTTTGCACTGGACTTCCTGCACAGCAAACACGTGCTGGTGATCCCGGGCAAGGGATTCTCCTACCCCACCCCGGACCACTTCCGGATCGTTATGCTGCCGGAACCGGACAAACTGGCGCAGGCCGTTCGGGACCTGGGTGATTTCCTGAGCACATATAAGCAGAAATAAAGAACCGAATCGAAATCAAAACGACCGGGCAATGCCCGGTCGTTTCTTTTATCTCCAGTCTCTATAAAAACTTATCCAGCACTTTCGCGTCCTCATAGCCGTCGGAATACAGTTTCGCGATGGCGTTCCGGTCCTTGGTCAGGGTCTTCATCCCGCTGATGTCCGCCGGCGCAATGATGGTGACCTTTCCTTCCGCTTCATATTTCTTCGCCAGGTCCAGGCCTTCATTGTAGATGGTCGAACGATCTGCCATTTTCCGTGCCGACGCCGGGTATTTGAGCAGGAATCTCGCCATCCGGATGTCCTTTTCCGCCGTCCGGTAGTCGTCCCGCGGCCTCGTCAGGATGAGCGCCACATGGTCGCATCCGTCCGCAAAGGCCTTCTCCAGCGGAACGGGATCGCTGATGCCTCCGTCGTAGCAGGGAATGCCGTGGACCGGATAAGGCTTGTTCACCACCGGCACGCAGCAGGACCCCTTAATGGCATCGTAATCATCCTGGTCCATGTCCTTTTTGGCATCGAAATACACCGGCTCCCCGGTTCGGGCATCCGTCGCTACGATCAGCAGTTCTTTCTCGCTGTTCTGTACCAGCCGGAAATCCAGGGGATCCTCCCCGCCGGCGGCGGAAAGGGTCGTGTAAATGTAGTCCAGACCGATGTAGTTCCGGGAACGAATGAAGTTCCCTACTCCCATATACTGCGGGCGAAAGGCGTAATCCGTGTAAAAACGGTAATTCCGGCCGCGTTGCCCCGCCAGATAGGACACGATGTTGGCCGCTCCGGCGGATACGCCGATCCCGTAATCAAAGGAAATCCCCCGGTCCATGCAATAGTCCAGAACGCCGGCGCCGTAGGATCCCCGGACGCCGCCGCCCACATCAATCACTCCCAATTTCATAGTATCGTCTCCATTCCAATCTTCTGGGGTACCATCCCCATCCTTTCATAAAACCGCTGTGCGCCGGGATTCAGTGCCCAGACGTTCAGCGTCACGTTATAACAACCGGTCTCCGCGGCGTAATCCAGGATGGCTTTGTAAATGCTCTCCGCCACGCCCTGCCGCCGGCAGTTCTCATCCACGCAGATATCGTCGATGTACAGGGTCTTCACATCCGTCAGGATATTGTCCCCGATGTGCTGCTGAAAAATACAGAAGCCATGGCCTTTCGGCACGTCGTCTTCGCCTACCCCGACAAAAACCGGCCGGGACTCATCTTTCAGCAATTCCCTGAGTTCAGCCTCCGTGTACTTGGTGGCGGGACCGTTGAACAGGTCCGGCCGTCCGTTGTGGTGCACCATGTTCACCTGCACCAGCAGTTCCAGGATCCGGGGAATGTCCCTCTCCTCTGCTCTTCTGACTTTCACCATACTCTCTCTTTCCTTTCCTCTGCGGCCCTGACTACCGCAAAAAACGGAGACCTTTTTCCGGGCCTCCGTCCTTCATGATCTGTTGATCGATTATTCATAGAATACCGCCACCGGCATTCCTTCGTCCACGATTTCGTAGATCTGAGGCATCAGCTTCGCCGGACAGTTGATGCAGCCGTGGGATCCGCCGTACCGCCAGATCTCACCGCCAAAAGCGCCTCTCCAGTAAGCGTCATGCAGGCCTACGCCGGTATTGGTCAGCCGGATCCAGTACGCCACATACGTCTCGTAACCATAGCTGCCGTCCGGCTGGATATCCCCTCTCAGGATCCGGTCCCGCTGCTTGTCATAGGTCATGAACGCCCCGTCCGGCGTCCGCCGCTTCGGCGTGTTGGTCCCGGATACCACATCCGTCTCCAGCACAATCTGCCCTTGTTTGTAAATGTACATATGCTGCTTGCCCAGGTCGATTTCCAGATAGGAATCCCCGAAGCCGTTGTTGTCATACAGATAAGCCCCTTCGCGCTGGCTGTAAACCGGTTCCCGGGATACAGTCGCGCCGTCAGCAATATTCTGCCGCAGCATCTCCAGTTCTTTTTCCTGGTCGACCTTCCATCCATAATACCCGGTACCCTTCAGGATAATATCCCGGCCGTCCGTGGTGTGGAAGGGATGGTCCTTCCAGGTGGTATCGACCTGCTCCGCCAGCCAGGCAACATATTCGGTCTGCTTTTCGCTCCAGTAAGCCGGGTCGACATAGAGCTGTCCCTTGGAATCCTGCCGGAGCCAGTCCTTCATGATATTCCCGTCCAGCACGAAATCGTTTCCGTCGGCGGTCACATAGGTGATGCTGGCAAATTCGAACTCGTTGAGCTTTTCGGCATTGATGGCCAGCCCGGGATCATCCGCTGTGATCTGCGGCTTGACCAGAATCTCATCCATGCACTGCTCCATATAGAGTTCCCGGTCCGCTCTTCCCACGCTTTCCGAAGCCACCCGGTACAGGGCGAAGGGATTGATGTCGTTGCCCTGGTGTTCCGGCACCACGCTGAATGACCCGTCCTGATAGCCTACATAGGCGTCGGTGGTACGGTCGATGGTTTCCGGATCCTGCTGTGTCTGCGGCATCCGATGGATCAGCAGGGAAAGCTTTGAGCGGTTGAACTGCGTCTGAACGTCATACTTTTCCTTCAGGATATTGATATAGCCCAGAGGCCATTTAAACTTATTCTGTTTCTGCAGGATCGCCCGGGTCTGTTCCCCCGGGGCATATCCGAAATCGATGTCCTGCCCGGAAACGGATTCCCGGCTGCCATCCTCGAAGATCACATCCAGGGTGTAGTCCCCCTGGGAAGCCAGCATCGCCGCATTGGCTTCCTCCACCGTCATATCCCCCACATCCACGCTGTTGATCTGGGTCCCCGGCAGAAAATGGTCAGTGTATTTTTCCGAATGATGATAATAGAACATGGAGCCCAGTGTGACTCCGACGAACAGTATCAGAAGCAATACCAGAAATACGGTTTTTTTGGTGCGCGTCATTTTGCTTTACAATCCCCCTGCTTATTCACATTGCAAGTTTCATTGTACTATATTTATGGGAAGTATAACAACCGTTTTCGGAAGAATTTTTGCATTTTCGGGAGTTTTTTTGCAGGGCGATGTACGAAACTTGCCCTATTCTTCCATTCTGTACAGGAAAGTAACGGTTTGTGCGCGGGTGCAGACGGCGTTCGGCGAGAAATGGGTCGCATCCGTTCCTTTTGTGACCCCTTCCCGGGAAGCCCACTGAACCGCTTTTGCGTAATACGCGCCGGAAGATACATCGGCAAACGGGTTTGTGCCGCTTATTTCCGGGGAACCTTCGCTTCGGTACAGGAAGGCGCACACCTGCGCCCTGGAAAGATCCTGATAAGGGCTGAAATGCGCTGCATCCGTACCGGTCGTGATCTTATTTTCATATGCCCACAACACCGCATCGTGGAACAGGTCGCTCTCCTTCACATCGACAAAGGGGCAGACAGCGGATTCCGGTTCCGGCTCTCCCGCCGCTCTCCAGAGGAAGAGGACGAACTGATAACGAAGACAGCGGGCGTCCGGGGAAAAGTACTGATTGGATGTACCGGTCGTGATCCCCTCGTCGACCGCCCAGTATACCGGGTCGAAATAATAACCGGTTTTATCGGCCACATCCCGGAACAGGACCCGCACGCCGGAATAAGCTGAGTACTCTTCCTCGCCGGCCATGGCGTTGATGTATGTACTTCCCGCCTTCAGAGCTCTCAGGTTCCCTTCCTGGTCTATCTCAGCGATTTCCGGGTCGTCACTCCACCAGTAGACCTTTTTCCCTGCAATGGACGGGTCCAGAACAGCCTTGAAAGATGCGCGGTCTCCCGCCAGCACGTCGCATTCATTCGGATCGATGCGGATGAGACCATCCTCGCCCGAGTACTCTTCGATTGAAGGGCTGCCGCCCTTTTTCTGGGACAGTTTCAGGAAGACATCATCCGTCAAATCGATATCGTCTGTCTTATTCCGTGAAATCTCAACGCCTTTTTCATTGACGGTAACGATCTCGACGCCGGCACTGCCGCTGTCTTCTTTGCTGAATAGCTGCAGGATCAGGTCAAAATCCCCGCCGATCGTGATGGAATACCCGTCCTCTGTTTTGGTAATGGCCACAGAAGGAGAATTGGCAAAGGTTTCCCCGTCATAGGCTTCGCCCAGAATCATCCCGGAAACGTCCGAGATGCAGAAATCCCCGACGCCGAAAAGGTTGACCGTACTGATGTTGCTGTTTGCACCGGCGAGCGCATCATGCATTTTCTGTCCGTGGCAGATCGCTCTGTCCCACTTGATATACTCATAATTCGCCAGCGTGATTTCATCCGCCCTGGAATTGCCGTAAATATCCACGCGTCCGATCGTGAGGAATCTGGATTTCATGGAATCCTGCATGGCCGTCAGTATCTTTTTATAAACGGAGACGGCGTATTTTTCGCTGGTTCTCAGCAGCATCCACGCCGCGTCGAATTCTTTTGCGGACGAATACGTCCTGTTCTTCTTCAGGCCGCTCTCTTTGTCGAGCAGGACCTGATAAAGGGCTTCTTCAATTTTTGCATTGGCATGGAGAAGATCGCAGGAGGCCATGATCTGATCGTCATTGGTCACTGCGTTCCCGATTGCCCATCCCGCATGATAGCCTGCCAGAAGGATCATGACATCTCCGGCGACTTCCGCGGACAGGCCCAGAACATCCACCAGATAACCCGTCATGACCGCGCTGATGAACGGATTCAGGACATCAAAAGTCAGTTCCCCGAAGCTCCGGACCCCTTCCTCAAAGACCGCCGCCGCGATATGCTCCCTTGTCAGGTAGTTATCATACTTCTCATAGGCGGACCGGAACCAGGTCGCTTCCAGGAATCCGGCGGATTCCTGAATGTAATCATCCAGCGAACGAAAGACATCGATCTGTTCCTGGGACAGGCTGTACAGGGCTTCGACCGTGCATTGGAAGTTGTGAAGGTCCGAAACCCATTCCACCACGCTTTCGCAGTCGTTGTAAAAATCGATGAAGTCATTGATCTTTCCATAGAGGGCTGTGGTCCCGCTGATCGCCCGGATCGCATCGGCTTTATCCTGGCCGTTGACAAAGTAGCTGTCAAGGGCTCCTTTTAATTCTTTGTAAATGCCCGGGTTTTCCTCTTCCAGTCCAACCGGGTCTTTCAGGAGTTTCTGCAGGCTGGGCACGTATTCCGGATCGGTATACTTCCCCGGATAAGCATTCTTCAGCATCTTCCACAGATTGTTGGCGATCGTCAGGCTCTGCGACTCCATTTTCAGATCCAGACTCTCG
>JAFWFI010000050.1 GCA_017515705.1 Bacillota bacterium | reverse complement strand
TGGGCTTTCCACACCTGTGGGGCAGACCTCGCACAAATGTTTTAACCGCAAGGGCAGCCGGTTCGGTCTGCCCTTCTAATAAATGGAGAGAAAAATGGGATTACTTGAAAAAATATTCGGAGATTTAAACGAGAAAGAAGTAAAAAAACTGGACAAGATCGCTGACGAGATCGAGGCCCTCGAGCCGGAGATCCACGCCCTGTCCCACGAGGAACTGCGGGCGAAGACGGATGAATTCAAGCAGCGGCTGGCGGAAGGGGAAACCCTGGACGACCTGCTGCCGGAAGCTTTCGCCGTCTGCCGGGAGGCCTCCGTACGGACCCTGGGCATGCGGCACTTCCACGTACAGCTCATCGGCGGCATCGTGCTTCACCAGGGCAAGATCGCCGAGATGAAGACCGGTGAAGGCAAGACCCTCGTGGCGACCCTGCCGGTATACCTGAACGCCCTGGAAGGAAAGGGCGTCCACGTGGTCACCGTCAACGATTACCTGGCCCGACGCGACATGGAGTGGATGGGCAAAATCTACAAATACCTGGGGATGAGCGTAGGCTGCATCGTCAACGGGCTGACTTCCGCCGAGCGGCAGGCTGCCTACAACTGCGACATCACCTACGGCACCAACAATGAATTCGGCTTCGACTACCTGAGGGACAACATGGCCGTTTCCAAGGAGCGCCGGCTTCAGCGGGGCGCCCACTTCGCCATCGTGGACGAAGTGGACTCGGTCCTCATCGACGAAGCGAGAACGCCGCTGATCATTTCCGGCGAGGGGGACAACTCCACGCTGATGTACCAGCAGGCGAGGGATTTTGTCCGGAAGCTGCGCCGGGACACCGACTACGAAGTGGATGAAAAGGAAAAGAGCGTAGCCCTGACGGAGGAAGGCGTCTCCAAGGCGGAAAGCCGCTTTGACGTGGAGAACCTGTCGGACCCGGACAACATGGAACTCAACCACCACATCAACCAGGCCCTGAAGGCCAAGGAACTGATGAAGCGGGACATCGACTACATCGTCAAGGACGGGGAAATCATCATCGTCGACGAGATCACCGGCCGTCTGATGTTCGGCCGCCGGTATTCAGAAGGCCTGCACCAGGCCATTGAAGCCAAGGAAAACCTGAAGGTTCGCCGGGAATCCAAGACCCTGGCCACCATCACTATCCAGAACCTGTTCCGCGGCTATGAAAAACTGGCGGGCATGACCGGTACCGCCAAGACCGAAGAAGAAGAATTCCGGGAGATCTACAACATGGACGTTGTGACCATCCCGACGAATAAGGAAGTCATTCGGGAGGACCTGCCGGACAGAGTCTATGCAACGGAAAAGGGCAAGTATACCGCTGTTATCAATGAAATCATGGAAGTCCACGCCACCGGCCAGCCGATCCTGGTGGGAACCATTTCCATCGAGAATTCCGAGCGGATCAGCCGGATCCTCGACAAACGGGGCATCAAGCACAACGTGCTGAACGCCAAGAACCACGAAAAAGAAGCCGCCATCATCGCGGAGGCGGGCCGGTTCAATGCCGTGACCATCTCCACCAACATGGCCGGCCGTGGTACCGACATCATTCTGGGCGGGAATCCGGAATTCCTGGCCACCCAGGAAATGAAGAAGAAGGGCTACGACGACGAGACCGTTTCCTATGCATCCAGCATGATCCCGGTGACTGACCCGGATCTGGTGGCGGCGCGGAAGGTCTACGAAGACCTGTATGATAAATACACGAAGGAGCGGGCGGAGGAAAAGGAAAAAGTCCTGGCCGCCGGCGGCCTGCACGTCATCGGTACGGAGCGTTACGAATCCCGGCGGGTAGACAACCAGCTGCGGGGTCGTTCCGGCCGTCAGGGAGACCCGGGTTCCTCCCGGTTCTACGTATCCCTGGAAGACCCGCTGATGCGGCTCTTCGGCGGGGAACGGGTCCAGAACATGGTCCAGAAGATGGGCCTGGAAGAAGACGAGCCCATCGAGGCCAACATGCTCACCAAGACCATCGAAAACGCCCAGAAGAAAGTGGAGGGGCGTAACTTCTCCATCCGGAAATACATCCTCCAGTACGATAACGTCATGACCAAGCAGAGAGAAGTCATCTACAAGGAACGGGCCATGGTGCTGGACGGCGAAGACCTGCGGGAGCACCTCTTCAGCATGCTGGACGAGATGGTTGGGGAATACGTGGAAACCACCACGCTGGCCTCCAAATACCAGGAAGAATGGGATATGGACGAGCTCCAGCACAACATCGACAAGATCTGCCACAATACCCCGGACGTCCACTATCCGGACGTGGAAGAGATGAGCGTGGAAGACCTGAAGGACCGCATCCTCGGGGATTTCGAGAAGATCTACGAAGCGAAGGAAGCCGAAGTGGGCGAAGCTCAGATGAGAGAAGTGGAGCGGGGACTGCTGCTCAGGATCGTGGATTCCAAGTGGATCGACCACATCGACGCCATGGATCAGCTGAAACAGGGTATCGGCCTGCGGTCCATCGGCCATCAGGACCCGGCCGCCGCTTATGCGCAGGAAGGCTTCGAAATGTTCAACGACATGGTCCGGAGCATCAAGGACGACATGGTGCGGTACTGCTTCGACGCCACCATCACCACCAGTGTCGAACGGAAGGAAATGGTGACGGAACAGGCCAATACCGTGAAAATGGAATTCGTGGACGATGTGGCCAGTCAGGCCCAGGGCGTGGAAGCGCCGCTGGACGGCCCCATCAACAGCCCCGGAAGCCAGCCGAAGCAGGAGACCATTCGCCGGGCCACACCGAAGGTGGGCCGGAATGACCCGTGTCCCTGCGGAAGCGGAAAGAAATACAAAAATTGCTGTGGAAGGGAAGTGTAAACGTGGTACAACTCGACCAGATCAAGTACGAGCTTGATGAAAAAGAGAAATCCATCATAGAATTGGGTGTTTCCCTTTGACCGGGATGGTCTGAAGGAGAAACTGAACGAAATCAATAAAAAAACGGAAGCAGAGGATTTCTGGAAGGACCAGGAGACCGCCCAGAAACTGCTGAAGGAAAAGAAAGCCATCGAAGTGAAGCTGCAGGAGTACAGCCGCCTGGAGGAGGAATTCTCCGACGTGGAGACCCTGATCTTAATGGCGGAGGAAGAGGATGACGAATCCCTGCTGCCGGAGATCGAGGCCACCTACAGGCAGCTGAACAAAGACATCGACGACATGACGGTGAAAGTGCTCCTTTCCGGGGAGTACGACATCAACAACGCCATCATTTCCATCCATGCCGGCTCCGGCGGCACCGACGCCCAGGACTGGGCGGAGATGCTGGTTCGGATGTACCTGCGCTGGGCGGAACGGAAGGGCTATAAAGTCAAGACCATCGACTACCAGGACGACTCGGAGGGGGGCGTGAAGAGCGCCACCTTCTTCGTGGAAGGCGAATACGCCTACGGGTACCTGAAGAATGAAAAAGGCGTCCACCGGATCGTGCGGATCTCTCCCTACGATTCCTCGGGGCGGCGGCATACTTCCTTTGCCTCCCTGGACGTGGTCCCGGAGATTGACGATGAGATCGAACTGGAAATCGACCCGGAAGACCTTCGGATCGACGTCTACCGGGCCAGCGGCGCCGGCGGGCAGCACGTCAACAAGACGGAATCCGCAGTGCGGATCACCCATATTCCCACCGGAATCGTGGTGACCTGCCAGAACGAGCGCTCCCAGCATCAGAACCGGGACGTGGCCATGAAAATCTTAAAGGCCCGGCTGATGGAACTGATCCAGCGGGAGCACAAGGAAAAAATCGACGAACTCAAGGGCGATTACAGCCAGATTTCCTGGGGAAGCCAGATCCGTTCCTACGTCTTCCACCCCTACACCATGGTGAAAGACCACCGGACCGGGGCGGAAGTGGGCAATGTCCAGGCGGTCATGGACGGCGACCTGGATTATTTCATCAATGAAAAACTCAAAGCATCGGCGAAGGAGTGAGCATGGGCATCAAAGCAGTACTGATCGATTTTGACGGCACCCTGGCCAATACCAACGGGATCGTGATCCGAAGCTTTCAGCACACCTACCGGACCTTCCAGGGCCGGGAGGAAGATGAAGCGGTGATCAAGCAGACCTTCGGGGAACCCCTGCGGACCACCATGATCCGCGTATTCGGGGCGGAGTACGAGGACGAGGCAGTGGAGGTGTACCGCAGCTTCCAGATGAACCGGTTTGAAGCCGCCATCGAGCCCTTCCCCGGCATGGATGAACTGGTAAAGCAGCTGAAGGCAAAGGGCTATCAGCTGGCCCTGGTGACCTCCCGTGTCCGGGAGAGCGCCGTCCGGGGACTCCGGAAGTTCGGCCTGGACGGGTACTTTGACGTCATCACGACCGTTGACGAGCTGATGAAGCACAAGCCGGATCCGGAATGCATCAACGTGACCCTGGAAAAGCTGGGAACGCCGGCAGAGGAAGCCGTCATGCTGGGGGATACCCGCTTTGACATCCTCTGTGCGCAGAATGCCGGCATCCCTTCGGTGCTGGTGGACTGGTCGGTGATGCCGGAGGAAGAACGCCGGCAGGTCCGGGCGGACTTTCTGGCAAAGACGCCGGATGAAATCTTGAAATGGATAACAGACAGATGATTAATCTTTTTTACAGCCGGTCGGATACCGACCATCTGGAATATATTTTTACACAGGCAGCGCAGTGGACCGGGGCCGGGGGAAAGGCCCTGGTTATTGTGCCGGACCAGTATACGCTGGAAACCGAGAGGAAGGCGTTTGCCGTGTTACAGACAAGAGGGCTCATGGATCTGCAGATCATGAGCTTTTCTCGTATGGCGGCAAAACTGGCGGGGGGCAGCGGACTGGAGATGAAGTACATTGACGACCTGGGCCGTACCATGCTCCTGCGGAAAGTCTTGTCGGAAAACCGGGACAAGCTGACGGTCTTTGCCCCGGCTGCCGGACGCAGCGAATTCGTCCGGATGATGGGGAACATGATCCAGGAATTCAAACAGTTCGAGACGAGTCCGGAAGCCATCGGGGAAGCCGCGCGGAACAGCGCCGCCGGGGGACTGCTGGGGCAGAAACTGGCGGACAGCTCCCTGATCTACCGGGCTTACGAAGAGGAACTGAAAGGCCGGTACCTGGATACGGAAGACCAGCTCAGCCTGCTCTGCCGGGAAATCGAGCAGACCGGTCCCTTTGACGGATGGGCGGTCTGGGTGACAGGCTTCGACTTTTATTCCAAGCGGCTGGTCTCCGTGCTGGAAGCCCTGGCAGGCCGGGCGGCGAGCCTGAATGCGGTGCTGCATTACGTGAAGCCCGGTGACCCGGCGTACAGCCTCTTTGCACCGCTGGAAACGACGGTTTCCCACCTGAAGGGAATCGCGGCGCGGACCGGAAAGTCCTTTCACATGGAAGAAATTGGAGAAGAGTATCGTATTCCCCGGGAGGAAGACCTGACACGATGTGCAGAGGACCTGTACCGTTTCCCCTGCCGGAAATGGGAAGGCGTGCCGGAACATATCCGCCTGCTGTCCTGTGGGGACAGGGAAGCGGAACTGGAGTGGACGGCGGAGGAAATCTGCCGGCTGGTCCGGGAGGAAGGCCTGCGCTTCCGGGACATCGCCGTGGCAGCGAATGACCTGGAGGAGCGGCGGGCAATGCTGCAGCGGATTTTCCGCCGGTCGGGCATCCGGTATTTCGACGGCCGGAAGACCATGGCGGTGACGAACAAATACATGCAGTTCCTGCTGGGACTGTGCGACCTGGAATCCTACGGGCAGCGTACCGACGGGTTCCTCCGGATCCTCAGCACCGGGGTCACGGACGTGACCCGGGAGGAAGCGGAAAAACTGGAAAACTACCTGAATCGATACGGGGATGAAGGCTGGCGCTGGGAACAGGACTTCACCCGGCTGGACCGCAGCCGGATCGACCCGGCGGATGCGGAGGAACAGCTGCATTTGCTGAACGATGTGAGACGGCGGCTGATGGCGCTCCGGGAAGAACTGGACCGGAGCCTGGAAGACTGCTCCGGCGGGAGACAGTACGGACAGGCCTTTTTCGCCTTCCTGCAGGACCGGATCGGTCTGGGGGAACAGATCCAGGCCGACGCGGACCGGCTCAAGGAAGCGGGAGACCTGGAATACTCCGCCGTGACGGTGCAGCTTTGGAATAAGATTACCCTGCTCTTTGGGCAGCTGACCGAGGTGCTGGGGGATGCCCCCTGCAGCCGGGAGGACTTTTTTGAGATCCTCCGAACCGGCGTGGAGAGCCTGGAGGTCCGGATGATTCCCACCACCATCGACCAGGTGCTGGTGACGGATGTGAAACGGGCAGGTCCGGAGGGCGTAAAAGTGCTGTTCCTGCTGGGCGTCAACGAAGGGCTGATCCCCCGGAAAAACGCGGACCCGGGCATTCTCAGCGATCGGGAAAAGGAAAGACTGAACGGACTGGCGGGCGAAGTCTGCCTTTCCGGGCGGCGCCGGCCGGAACAGGAAAAACTGGAGATTTACCGGACCCTGTCCCTGGCCCGGGAGAAACTGGTGGTCAGCTATGCCCGCCAGGGCAATGGTGATGAAACGGGACAGCCTTCCCTGCTGATCGGGCGTATTCGAAAGATTTTCCCGGATCTGGCGGTGGAAGAAGTGGACGCGATCCGCGAGGGACCCCTGGCGGAGATCCTTCTGCAGGCTCGGAAGGAATATCTGGCGCAGCATCCGGGAGAGGATCGGCGGCTGGAAATGCTGGAACGGGGAGAAAAATACGGGAATGTCCCCGAAACCATCGGGGAGGACCTGTTCCGGGGGCTTTACGGTGACGAAATCCGGATGAGCCCCACTTCATTGGAATACTATGCCCGCTGTCCCTTCGCCCACTTCCTGCGCTACGGGCTCCGGGCGGAGGAGCCGAGGGTGTTTGAACTGTCTTCGCCGGAACTGGGGACGGTATTTCACGAGATACTGATGCGGTTTTCCCGGGAAATGTCGGAACGGAACCGCTGGAGTGTGGCAGATGAAGATCTGTGCAAAAAAGTAGTGACGGAATTCGCCGGGAAAGTGGCGGAGGATTTCAACGAGGGCCAGCTCTTTGAGGGACCGGAAGGCGAATACCGCCTGTCCCGGGTCCGCGGCATCTGCGAAAAGACCGCTGTTATGGTAGCCCGCCATATCAACCGGGGCAGGTACCGCCGGTTCTATTTTGAGATGGCTTTCGGGAAGGACCGGAGTCTGCCGGCGCTGGAACTGGCGGTGGACAGCGATTCCCCGGTGTGGATTGAAGGACGGATCGACCGGATCGACATCGCAGAAGGCCCCGGCGGAAGTCTGCTGAAAATCATCGACTACAAATCCGGAGGCGACAAGATTTCACAGAACGAAGTCCGCAAGGGCTACCGGATGCAACTGATGATGTACATGCTGGCCGCCCGGGAGGGAATGGAGAAGCGTTACCGGGAACTGGGTCCGGCCGGGGTCTACTATTTCTACATTCGGGAACCTTCCGCCAATCTGGACGAAGACAAGCGAAAGGAAATCTCGGAGGCCGGTGATGCCGTGAACAAGGAGTGGAAGAAAGTCTTCCGAATGAACGGGATCACGGTGAATGAACCGGAGGTCATCGAAGCGCTGGACGAGGACTTTTCAGGGTTCTCGGAGGTAGCGCAGCTCCGGCGGAATAAAGACGGAAGGGTCAAGGGAACCACGGAATTCAATGCGCCGGACCGGGAGGGTTTTGAGGAACTGCTCCGGGAAGTGAAGGCCACGGCGGAAGGCTTTGCCCGGGACTTTACACGGGGCAAAGTCCCAGTTTCCCCGATGAAGGGAGACGGAAGTCATGAGGCCTGCGGGTATTGTCCCTACCACAGCGTCTGCGGATTTGACCGGAACCTGCCG
>JAFWFI010000049.1 GCA_017515705.1 Bacillota bacterium | reverse complement strand
GGGTATTCTTTCTTTTGTTGATGGGAGCGACGATAACAAAAATCAATCCCAACACGAAAATCGCAAAACCTATAGCCCACATAACACTACCTCCTTCTGTATAATGAACCCTCTGGTTTATCCTTCATTTCTTTATCAGCTTCCGTTCAGTTCCCCGGGCTGCATATCCCATTTAGATTTCAGTCCGCCATCTCGTCCCGGATCCGGATATAGATATCCAGCGAATCCGGATTTCCTAATGCACTGCGGTTGGTCACGTCCCTGCCATTCATGATATTGGTTACGGCGCTTTCCACCTTCTTGCCGTTCATCGTCAGCGGAATATCATCGACTTCGAAGATCATTGACGGAACATGCCGCGGTGATGCGCCTTCCCGCAGGGTCTTCTTGATTTTTTTCTCCAGATCCGCCGAATACTCATATCCCTCGTTCAGCTTGACAAAGAGCAGCACTCTCTGATCGCCCTTGTGATCCTGGCCGACAGCGAGGGAATCCTCAATCTCCGGCAGTTTATCTACCTGATTGTAGATCTCGGCCGTTCCGATCCGGACGCCGGAAGGCTTCAGGACAGAGTCCGATCTGCCGTGGAAGCTGACGCCTCCGGTCTTGCTGTCAAACAGCACGAAATCACCGTGTCTCCAGATTCCCGGGAAAACGCCGAAGTAAGCGTCGTGATAACGCTTGCCGTCTTCATCATTCCAGAAGTAAATCGGCATGCACGGAACAGGCGCTTCACAGACGAGTTCGCCTTCCACATCCCGGACCGGTTTGCCGTCATCATCGTAACAGTTGATCTTCATGGCGAGACCCGGTCCCTGCAATTCAGAGGAATAGATCGGCCGCAAAAGACTGCCCATGCAGAAGCAGCCGTTGATATCGGTGCCGCCGGCGATGGAGCTGAAGAACAGGTCTTCCTTGATCTCCCGGTATACAAAATCGAAGCCGTCATCCGAAAGAGCCGAGCCCGTCTGGGAAATCTCCCGGAGAGCCGAAAGATCCACTTCCGATTTCGGGCTGAATCCCTGGTTCAGCAGCATGTGGATATAGCTTGCGGACAGTCCGAAAATGCTGACCTTTTCCTTTTCGAGCACTCTCCAGATGGCCCCGTTGTCCGGATAAGATGGATTGCCGTCGTAGAGTACCAGCGAGGCGCCGGTTGCCAGAGCGGATGCCTGCCAGTTCCACATCATCCAGCTGCAGGTGGTGATATAGAGCATCCGGTCTTCGGGTCCGCAGTCGCTCATAATGCCCACTTCTTTCAACTGGTTCAAAAGGAGCCCGATGGCGGACTGCACCATGCATTTCGGCTTGCCGGTGGTGCCGGAGGAAAACATGATGACCAATGGATGATCAAAGGGAAATCGCTCATAGACAAACTCCGCATCGTCTGTGCTCCCCGTGAAATCCTCCCAGGTGACCACATCCCTCACTTTGTTCAATCCATTACCGGCAAAGTGACATACGACGACCTTTTCGATTGATGGGATCTCCTCTGTGATTTCCCGAACGTTGTCCTCCGTGGAAAACTCTTTGCCCTTATAGTAATAGCCGTCCGCCGTTACCAGGATCTTCGGATCGATCTGACCGATACGGTCTACCGCTACTTTCGCGCCCACATCCGTGGCGCAGGAACACCAGACAGCACCGATGGCGGCGGTCCCCAGCATCGCGATGATCGTCTGCGGCATGTTCGGCATATAGGCCGCAACTTTGTCTCCCGCCTTAACGCCGGACGCTTTCAGCGCCTTCGCAAAAGCGATCGTCTCTGCCTTTACCTGATCTCTGGACAAACGCTCCACGATCCGGTCCTCGCCGTAAAACACGATGCCGTCGTCCCCGCCTTCCATATAGCGAAGGACATTCTCAGTATAGTTCAGTTTCGTCCCCGGGAACCAGTTCATCTTAATAAACTCCGGGGTGTAATTGTCGTTAAATCCTTCCGCCTTATCGCCGATGATATCGTAGAAATCCCATACAGCTTCCCAGAACTGCACTGGCTGATCGACCGACCATTTATACAACTCTTCGTAGGTGATCATTTCCGCACCGATCCGTTCATTCACCCGGCTCATAAATGCCCATATCACCGAAGACTTTTTCTGCTCCTCCGAGGGATTCCATAGCTGCTTTTTCATTTCGTTACTCTCCTGTTTCAAGTCAATAAAAAAAGACGCGAAACATCTGTTTCACGCCGCACGAATTCAACCCCTGATCTGTCCGATCAGAGCATAAGAATCATTTCGTCTGTACAGTCCGGCAGTATTCTTCATAATAACAAGCCTCCTGTTAAGACTCATTTTAGCATACCTCCCGGAAATATTCAACTTTCGTCCTATACCGGCAAAGTTCAACGCTCAAATCTCACGTGGAATTTCCATTTATTATTCCGGGTCTTTTCCGGATTCCTTTACCGTGTTAGCCAGGATGGCTTCCACCTCGTCTTTTCTGGCAAACAGCGTACAGCCGCCCGGATGGTCTTCCAGCAGATAGGCCCCCTCCCTCAGCACCCGGAACAGCCTGGAATCCAGAACTTCCCCCAGTGTCTTTTCCCGAACGTTGATGTCCGAATATGGCGAAAACGGACAGGGCTCCGCACCGCCGTTAGGGTTGATATGAAAGAAGCCCCTGCCGGCGGCCACACAGCCCCCTGAGCTCTTTTCATCACCGGGGAAGGAGATGTATACCATTTCCGGATGATCGCGCCGCAAACGGCTGATCTCTCCCTTCAGGTATTCCCTCTCCGCTTCTCCCGGGGCAAGGGATTCACTGTCCTCTGTAACGGGAACGAACTCCACAAACACCACGGCTTTGCAGCCCCGGTCGGACAGCTTTTTCAAGAATTCATCCGATGCGACTTCTTTCAGATTCTGGGTCGTAACGGTAACGGATGCTCCGAATGCCAGTCCCCTTCCCTGCAGTTCATCCATGGTGCCGATCAGTTTATCATACACGCCGGCTCCGCGCCGCAGATCCGTCGTTTCCTTTTCTCCTTCAATGCTTAAGATGGGAACCAGATTCCGGCAGCGGTCGAACAGATCCAAGCAGCGTTCATCCACGAAGGTACCGTTCGTGAAGACCGGGAACAGGATACTCGGTCTCTTTCCCGCCGCTTCGATCACATCCCGCCGAAGCAGGGGTTCCCCACCCGCCAGGAGAATGAAGCTGATGCCCATTTCCTCCGCTTCGTCAAACACCTTCTGCCACTCTTTTCCGCTCAGCTGCAGCTCCGGTTCATCATCCGTGTCTTCCATATTGCAGCGAGAATAACAGCCCGCGCAGTTCAGGTTGCACCGGCTGGTGATGCTGGCAATCAGGAAGGCCGGTATATGCTTTCCCGAATCCGAGGATGCTTTTCTCTTTTTGGAGGCGGCTCCGGCCGCCAGGGCAAACCTTCCCATAAAGGCGCTTTCTTTCGGATTCTTCAGGGTTGCCTTCAAGGCATCGGCAATCAGCCGTTCCACCCCGGCCGTTAAATAGGCCTGAAGGTCAAAGGATTCATTTGGTTTATTCACTGTTGCTCTCCTTTGCACACTCTCTCATCCATCGTTCTGTCGGCGGCTTCATTCCGCAGGTTCGGGATTCAGCGTCAGCCGGGCCAGAACGGGATTATGATCGGAAACCACGAACCCCAGATCCACCGCCTTCGCTTCTTCCACCTTAATGTTTTTGGAAACGATGAATCCGTCGATCAGGTAATACTGGAAGCTGTCCAGATCTGCTCCTTTATAGGCCTGGTCCAGGCTCCGGCAGCTGGGCACTTTTCCGTCCATCAGGAACTGCCAGTTGCCGCCGAAAGCGGTCACATCGATCCAGCCCGCAGCCCATTTCCCGGGCTGGGCCGGGGGCGCATCGTTGTCCCTGGAGGAGAACACCTGGTTGAAATCGCCGCCGGCGATCACGTAATTCCCCTTTTCGAATTCCTCTGTCATGAACTGCTTCAGCATTTTTGTCTGTGCG
>JAFWFI010000007.1 GCA_017515705.1 Bacillota bacterium | reverse complement strand
TTCTCCCTCCGCCGGGTACCAGTGCCAGTATACTTCGTTGCCCTTTTCTTTCAGTGCATCGTAAATGCCGATCTTGTCCAGGGTCACCGAGCCGCCGAAGGATGCGCTCTGTTCCCCGATCTGCTCCAGCAGATACGCCTTTGCTTCGGCGCCCGTTTCAAAATACACAGCGTCAAAGCGGTTATGCTTCAGACTCTCAATGGTTCTCTTTGTTTGTTCGTTCATTTTTGTACCTCCTTTTCCCATGCCAGCGAATCGATGCCGGGCCGCCGGTGTTTCAGCAGCGGCAGCTGGTTCCGGACCGCTTCCACTCTCTCCAGATCGATTTCACAATACAGGATTCCCTCTTTTTCATCGGTGTGGGCTGCAAACTGCCCCCAGGGGTCCGCCACGCAGGAATTTCCGTACGCCTGGTATACCCCGTCCATGTCCCGGGCCGGGGAACAGGCTGCAAAGTACAGCTGGTTGTCCAGGGCACGCATCCGCATGGACAGATCCCAGTGAAGAGGTCCCGTGGTCATATTGAAGGCCGCCGGCAGGATGATGAGCTTTGCGCCCATCAGCGCCATCCGCCGGGACTGCTCCGGAAAACGAACATCATAGCAGATGGCCACGCCGACCCTGCAGAATTCCGTGTCCACCACGGTGATCTCGTCTCCAGCCGTCAGGGTATCGGATTCCATGAACCGGATGCCACCTTCCACATCAATATCGAAGAGGTGGACTTTCCGGTGGGTGCCGATGACCCGGCCTTCCCGGTCAAAGATAAAAGATGTGTTGTAAACGTTGCCGTCTTTCAGTTCCGGGATGGAGCCGCCCACCAGGTAGATGCCCAGCTCGGCGGCGATTGCCGACAGCGCCTGGACCGTCGGACCGTCCGCCTCTTCCGCATAGTCCCGGAAGTACTTGTTGGCGTATGGACAGTTCCACATCTCCGGCAGGGAGATGATATCCGCCCCGGCCGCTGCGGCTTTCCGGATCATGCCCAGGGCTTTTTCGGTATTCTTTTGCTTGTCCATCCCCACCAGCATCTGGCAAAGAGCTAGTTTCATTTGGATCCCTCCCTGCAAAGCTTCACGATGTAGTTCACAAAACGGGCTGTCAGGCCCCAGATGTAATGGTTGTTCACCGTATAACTGTCTTTCGGCGCCCGCTCCATAAAGTATTCAAAAGGCACCGTAAAAGTCTCATGGACCTCGCCGGGATTGGCGTGAATGGTATCCGGGGAATAATCGAGGATCTCCCCCAGCACCACATCCACCGGTTCGTCCATCCAGGTGTAGATCAGCCCGATGCTGCCTACGATCCGGATCCGCTCCCGGCCGATGCCCAGTTCTTCCGTGGTCTCCCGGACCGCACACTCCACCGGTTCTTCCCCCGGTTCTATGCGTCCGCCGGGGAAGCACACTTCTCCGGGCTGACGCCGCATATGCAGCGCCCGGACTTCGAAGAGCAGGTGTGTTTCTCCCCCGACCCGGACCAGCGGCGCCATGACCGCGAAATCGCCCCGGGGCAGGTTCCCGCAGTGGTCCCTGAATAATCGTTCAAAGTATTCAAAGCTGTACATTACAATAATCCCGTCGTTTTCCCTTCCAGCCGTTCCAGTTCGTCCTTCAGGGACTCTCCTTCAATAATCATGGACTCCTTGATCGACTCCGCCAGAGCCTCCAGGTCCTTTTCCATTTCCCGTCCCTTTGTTAAATTGATTTCCTCAAATCTGTTTCGGAATCTCGTGACTTCATCCACCATGCCCATCCGCTCCATGTCCGTCAGGTTGCTGAGGATCTGGGAAATGGTATTGGACTTGTGCATGAAAAGGTTCTGGGCGCTGATGATCTCGTCCCGGATCTCCTGCATTTCCTTGTCCAGCAGGTAGACTTCATGGGCGGTGCTCCTCAGCTTTTCCGCCACCGGTTCCGGCAGGTCTTCCTTGTATTTATACCGCAGGGAATGCTCCACCGTCGCCCAGAAGTTCATGGCCATCGTCCGGATCTGGAGTTCCAGGAAAACGAATTTCAGCCCGTCGATGGTAAAGATCGGGTATTTGATGATGATGTGGTAGCTGCGGTAGCCGCTGTCCTTCACCTCTTTGATGTAGTCCTTCTCCAGCACGATTTCCAGGTCCATGCCGTCCCGCATCCGGACCATATCCACCACTTTGTAGATGTCGTCTTCAAACTGGCAGATGATCCGGATCCCGCCGATATCGTCCATCTGGTCCAGGTTCTCTTCCGTGATTCCCAGTTTTCTGGCTTTTTCGATGATGCTGGGAATCTGCTTCACCCGTCCCACCACGAATTCAATGGGCGAATGCTCGTTGTTCTTCCGGTACTCGTCCCGGATCCGCTTGAATTTATTCTTCAGTTCCTCCACTGCCATCTCGTACGGCAGGAGAAATTCACTCCATTTGATCATAGTCGTCTCCTCATTTTTTACCAAGATTCTTCGGTCTTCGGCCTCAGAATGACAGGATATCGTCATCCCGGGCAAAGCGAGGGATCTTTCTCTAATCCGATAATCCTCATGAACCGGTCCGTATCCGCCAGGGATTCCAGCAGGTAGTCCGCCCCTTCTTTTTCCAGCAGTTCATAGGGCATCCATCCGGTACCCACGGCGATGCTGGTGGCGCCGATCTTTTCCGCACAGCGGATATCATACCGGGTATCACCGATCACGAAGAGATTCTCCTTCGTGAAGGTTTCACCGCTGATTTCCTCGGCCTGTTCGACAGCTTCCCGGGCTGCATCCCACTTTTCACCGGGATGGTCCCCAAAGCCGCCGAAGGTGAAATAATGCCCCAGGTCCACGCTGTCCAGCTTGATCATGGCGCCGACCCGGAAATTGCTGGTGATGATCCCCATCAGGACCCTCGGGTCGCCGCTGAGCCTGTCCAGGATCTCCCGGACCCCCGGCAGCACCTTTTTGTCGGCGTCCTTCGCCACGATGTCCGTGAGGATCTGCGCAAATTCATCGATCAGCGCCGGTTTTTCCGCCGGATCGATTCCCAGTTTCTCCATCAGCATATCCACCATGGAGGAGTCCATGGAGGTCCCTGCGATGAGCTCACCCATGGCATTGGGATGACCTGTCCGCCGCCGGAAGGTTTCGTTCAGCGCCAGGGTCCCGTCGTTGTAGCAGCTCATCAGCGTGCCGTCAATATCCCATAGTATCAGTTTTTTCTTCATTCGTCTCTCCATTTGCTGCCCTGTCTGCTTCCACGGATCACCAGTTCGGTCTCGATCAGGTCCCGGATCTTCCACCACCCGGTACCCCAGTTGCAGAAGACGGCGTCTTCATTGGGCACCCGGCTGGCCAGACGCTGGATCGAAACATCCGGCCGAAGGTGTTCCAGAAAATCCGCCGCCCGGCTGACGTATTCGCTCCGGGAGCAGATTTCGATTTCCCCGGCTTCGTACATATGCGCCAGTTCGGTCCCTTTTTCGATATACAGGGTATGGGCCTTTACCGTATCGATCCCCAGGTCCGACACCAGCTTAGCCGCACGGGCTGCATGTTCCCGGTCGTCCCAGGGCAGGTTCAGGATCAGGTGGGTCCCCACATCCATTCCGTAAGACTGTACCCTTCGCACCGCCTCCACGTAGTCTTCCACGGTATGACCCCGGTGGATTCGTTTCAGCGTCTCGTTGTTCACGGACTGGAGTCCCAGCTCGATGCAGACCCGCTTGTCCCCCGCTGCATCCCGGATCGCGGTGAGGATCTCGTCTCCCACGCAGTCCGGCCGGGTGGCAAAGCACAGTTCCACGACACCGTCCACCTCCGCTGCCTGGCGGGTATAGTCCGCCATCACTTCCGGCGGGAAATAGGTGTTGGTGAAGTTCTGAAAATAGGCGATGAAAAGTTCCGCCTTGTATTTGGGTCCGATGTATTTTTTGTTGATCTCCAGCTGTTCCCGCACGGGAATGGCACTGGAGAGGTTTTCAAAGCCGGTCCCCTTGGCGCCGCAGAATATACAGCCGCCGGTGCCTTTCGTTCCGTCCCGGTTGGGGCAGGTAGCCGGCAGATTCACCGGCAGTTTATATACTTTTTCCCCGTATCTCGCCCGCATCTGCGCGGCAAATGTCAGATATAAATCGTCCATACCCAAAAATAAGGGGAGCTGTTCAGCTCCCCAGTCATTCCTTTTCTAGTTCAGCACCTCATGATTCTCGACGATGTCCGCGATTTCCTCGGGATCTGCACTGACACTGACCACGAAATCCAGTTCATTTTCTCTGGAAATCGCATCCAGCCGGTCAATGAAAACGGAAATGTTGTCCAGTGAGATATTGGCATGTTTTGTAATGCTGTCTATGTAAATCGTTTCGATATCGTGATCCATACTGATGATTCCGAGAATAAAGCCCGTGAATTCATCGATGTTGCCCAGATGCTGGTAGTCCTCTGCACTGACTACTCTCATCCGGTAATTCAGTTCTCTGCTCAGTCGTTTGTCGTTGTTGATAAAAATAATGCTGCCTTTGCTGGTCATGACCTGATCGTTTGCAGAATCGATCATTTTCTTTGTCTTGCCGCTGCCTTTTTTACCAACCATAATCTTTACCATAGTCACCAACCTCCAATCATTTATAATAATATGTCAACCAATTCGAACTATCTAAATAGTACTATCATTATATCAGCAAATCAAAAAACCCGCAACTGATTCCGGGGAAGTTTTCCATTCGATTTTTAACGGACAGACAAAAGTTCTTCACTATATCTTTTCCGCAACCTCCAATCTCCAATCTCCCATCTTCAATCTCCAATCTTTCACCTAAATCTTCTTCGCCCGCAGCTGTCCGCAGGCGCCGTCGATGTCGCTGCCCAGTTCGCGCCGTACTGTAGCCTCGTATCCGTTTTTCTGCAGCACTTCTTGGAAACGCCGGACCCGCTCCGGCCTGGCTGAGGAAAACCCCCGTCCCAGCACTTCGTTGAAGGGAATCAGGTTGATGTGGCACAGAATCCCCTTCAGTGTCCCGGCCAGTTCCTCTGCCTGCTGCGGGGAATCGTTGACCCCGTCGATCAGGATGTATTCAAAGGTGATCCTCTTGTTGGTTTTTTTCACGTATTTCCGGGCTGTCTCCAGCAGCTTTTCATACGGATAAGTCCTGTCTACCGGCATCAGTCTGCCCCGGATCTGTGCATTCGGCGCATGCAGGGAAATCGCCAGGGTCACCTGTGGGAACTCGTCCGCGAACCGTTCGATTCCCGGCAGGATCCCGCAGGTGGAGACGGTGATGCTTCGGAAGCTCATTCCAAATCCCCGGGGATCGTGGATGTTTGCCAGAAACCGGGACAGGTTCTCATAGTTGTCAAAGGGCTCTCCCACGCCCATGACCACCACATGGTCCACCTTCCGGCCCATGTCCCGGCTCACCGCCAGCACTTGGTCCAGGATTTCCCCGGCGGTCAGGTTCCGGATCAGTCCGCCCTCGCAGGAAGCACAGAAAGCGCAGCCCATCCGGCAGCCCGCCTGGGTGGAGATGCAGACCGTGTTGCCGTAGCTGTACTTCATCAGCACGCTCTCCACGAACTGCCCGTCCGGCAGCCGGAACAGGTATTTCCGTGTCCCGTCCTTCTTCGACACCTGCAGTGTCTCCGTCTCCAGCGCTTCCAAATCCGCGGCTTCCGCCAGCTTCTCCCGAAACGCCTTCGGAAGATTGGTCATTTCCTCAAAAGAGCGGACCCCTTTGTGCATCCACTCAAAGACCTGTTTCGCACGGAACTTTTTCTCGCCCAGGGATTCAACGAAAGCTTCCAGTTCCTCAAAGGTCATGCTCTTGATTTTGGTTTTATCGCTTTTTCCGTTCATGGTCGTTTCCTCTTTTACTATTGAAATGATACCAAAACTCCCCATAAAAAACAACACCCCCGAGGGGGTGCTGCCATTTATAAAACTATTCCGCAATACTGATGTCGATATCCCCGGTGTCGGTGGTGATCTCGCACCGTCCGCCGGTAATGCTCTTGGGCACCTTCACGTCGCCGGTATCGGTTTCGATGAGGAACACCTTTTCGGAAATCAGAGTACCGTTCACATCGCCGGTATTCGTGATAATGGTGATCTCCGCCGCGTCGCTGTCGTTGAATGTCACACTGCCGGTGTCGGATTTGATGTTAAAGGCCGCCGCTGCCAGCACATTTTCCATCCGCAGGTCCCCGGTATTGCTCTCCGCCGTCAGGTCCCCGCAGGTAACGTTTCTCAGCTTCAAATCGCCGGTATCGGTGAGGATGGAAACGCTCCCTTCTGTTTTCAGGCCTTCGATCCGCATATCCCCGGTGCCGGAGGCAAACTCAGCCTTTTTCGGCTCGGTGTTTTTGACCCGGATGCTGCCGGTATCGGTTTTGATTTTCAGCGTCCCGGGCACCGCCGCCAGGAAGGTCAGATCCCCGGTGTCGCTTTTGACAGCTGCACTGCCAAACGTGAAGTCCTCCGGCAGGGTCGCGTCACCGGTGTCCGTCTGCAGTTTCAGGGAAATGTATTCCTCCTTCGGCAGATACACCTTCATCTTCGGTTCCTGAACCGAAACGCCGAAGTGGAATCCCCATTTCGTTTGCTGCTTCATCCTGATTTTCAGCGTATTGTCTTCGACGGTCACCGTGTGCACCTCCTGCTCCGATTCATCGCAGACCACCCGGCAGCTGCCGTCGCCGGAGAGTTCAAAGGAAACCGTATCCACAGTTGTATCGATGTCGATTTTATCAAAATCCCCTTTTACTTCGTATGTTTTCGTTTCATAGTGCTCAGTGTTCAAGCTGCTCAGGTCCCCGTGAAGGAAATACATTGTTCCTGCGATGACAATCAGTCCGAAAACCACCAGTGCCGCTGCTGCGATCAGCAATCCCTTTGTTGTACTTCTCATCAGCTATTCTCCTTTCCCATTAGCCGTGTCTTGATGCTGTAAATGATTTTCTTTGTCAGAATCAGTATTCCCCGGGTCGCTTCCCTGCACCCGAAGAACAGGAAAATGGCCACACCGGCGCAGGCCGCGCCCGCTCCGAAGGCCAGGATGCCCCCGGGCACATTTGCGTGGAATAACGAGTAGAATCCCACTGCCGCCAGGGCAACAGCGCTCACTGCCAAAGCAGCCTCCACTGCCCACAGGGCTGCGATGAGTGCCCAGCCCACCAGGTAAATCGCCAGTGCGATGACGATGGCTGCCAGCAGCAGCGGCACCCATATCGGCGAACCCAGCACCAGCAGTACGATTTCCCAGACTTTCAGCTTTCTCTTCGGCTTGACTTTTTCCACCACAAACCTTGTCAGCGGAATATCCTCGATGATCTGGGCGGCGATTTCGGCCGGTATGCCGATTTCCGCTACAGCCACTTCCTCCGACAGGCCTTCTTCCATCCGGTCCTCGATCATTTCGCTGTAAAAATCCAGTCGTTCTTCGATTTCATCCTGCGGCAGCCCCATCAGCTCTTCCCGCAGCTCTTCCAGAAACTCCTGTTTATTCATTGTCCTCCCCCTCTCTGATCACGAACTGATAGATGGACATAACCTCTTTCCATTCGTTTTTGAATTCCTCGATCCTGAGCCGTCCCGCATCGGTGATCCGGTAATACTTCCGGAGCCGGCCCCCGTGCTCCGCCGACCAGACGGTGAGCATCCCGGCTGCTTCCAGTCGCTTCAGGATCGTGTACAGGGTCGACTCGGACAGCTTGATGTAGGGTTTCACATCCTTGATGATCTTGTAGCCGTAGGAATCCTCGTCCCGGATGGCGGCGAGGACACACACGTCTAAAAGACCGCGCTTCAACTGACTATCCATGATATACCTCCTTTTATGGTATACATCATATTACGAGGTATTCTTTTTGTCAATAGGTTTTCTGGAATTTTCATAAAAAAACGGAAAGGAGATTTCCTCTCCTTTCCGCGGATTCCTCCACCCCGGCTATATCAGATGAATCAGGATCATATAGATTGCGGTCCCGGCTACGCAAGAAAAGAACAGGTTCCGCCGCCAGACATGAACGGCAATGGTGGCCGCAATGGCGATGGCTTCCGGGATTCCATGGGACCCCGTCAAAAAACTCACATCCTTCAGGCAGTACACGATCAGCATCGCGAAGACCGCCAGGGGCAGGGCCTTTCCCAGGTACCGAATGTATTTTGGGGTAGGCTTTTTGGGCGAAAAGACCAGGAAGGGCAGGAACCTGGTGGTCATGGTTCCGGCTGCCGCCAGTCCTATGGTAATGATCTGCTGAGTCAGCGTCATGCGCCCACCTCCTCTTCCTGTGGCTCCCCAATCTTTTTTCGGAACAGGGTCAGCAGCAGCAGGATCGCCGCCATGGACGGGATCATGAAGCTGTCCGCCCCGAAAACGACCAGGCAAATGACCGATGCCCCCAGGCCGATCCAGGCGGAGATATGCCGCTTTTCTTTCAGCCACTGCTCCATGAAGATGGCAACGAACATGGCGGTCATCACGAA
>JAFWFI010000048.1 GCA_017515705.1 Bacillota bacterium | reverse complement strand
GTGTTCTCTTTTCCTTCCGCAGGAGGCTTTGACAGTTCTTTGATCGGTTTTTTCCGTTTCATCGTCTTTTTCTTTTTCGCCTCTGTCTGCCGGTCGTCCTCTCCTTCCGGCTTCGTCCGCTTCCCGAGATCCCCGGAAATCAGGTTCATGGTAAAGTTCGCCACGCCGGCTACCGGCTTGCGCATCCACACCAGGAACCGCTTGCACCAGGGCAGGATCTTCAGGAGTATCTTGTACGAGCCTTCCACCACGAAGTCGTAGCCTTTCACCACAGGTTTCGACGAGAAGACGAAGACGCACAGGCTGGCCAGCCCGAAGATCAGCACGTAATACAGCACCGGGTTGTGGGGGAAGATCCCCAGGAAGATGCTGCGCTTCTTCACTTCATACCGAACGATCAGGTGCAGGATGTACACCGGCATGGTATTCATCCCCACGTAGGCCACGTAATTCATCTTGTTGGGCAGGATGTTCAGCATTAAAATGATCCAGCCACAGGCCAGGAAGAAGATCATGATACGGCCCAGGATGTCCCAGTACCAGATCGTATGGAGTTCCGCCGACGTGGATTTCAGCAGGTAATACCCCACCGGGAACTGTCGGGCGTAATACGCCAGCAGCACGGAGCAGGTAATCAGCACCGCCGCCAGGAGCACGCACCAGTATTTCTTCAGGGAACGCAGTTTCGCCAGGTGTTCCGGCTGGCAGTAATACCCGATCAGGAAGAACGGGAAATAGGAAACCATCCGGCCAAGGGCAAACTTGTCCGACAGATCCGGGATCAGTCCGGCAAAGATGTATACCAGAAAAGCCAGTTCAAAGATATACGGGATCTTGATGTAATCCTTCAGGAAGAACCGGTAGAAGAACAACGCAAACAGATACCACAGCGCAAAAGGCGGGGTATCCAGGTGCAGCGTTGCATGCCCCCAGATCGTCAGCCGGACGAAATAGAAGAACGGGATGCACAGAATCAGCGGCCATAGGAAAGTATGGAACGCCGTTTCCCGCGCCCGGTCCGGTTTCTTGGAGAAATACCCGGAGAGGAATACAAAGGCCTGCATCACGAACACGTTGATGGTGATGTAGATGATGCCGCTGAGGGAATCCGGATGGAATCCCCCGGCCACCCGGGTAAAATGGGAGATGGGGATGCACCACATCAGCAGTCCCCGGAAAGTATCGAACATATAGTCCCGCTCTTTTTTGACTTCCATTTGCCTTGCTCCTCTGTCAGGTTTTCAATCACATATATGAACTATTATACTGTACTTCCGGCGGTTTTTCCACTGAAAATTTACTGCCGCTCCATATTAAAACGCCGTGCCGGGGAATTCGTCCCCGGACACGGCGCTGTCTGTTTTGATTCTTCTTTTATTTCCCGTTTCTCTCTTCCACCACTTTAATGGCTTCGTACAGTACTTCCGGGGTGACCTTGAAGGGCATCTTGTGGGCGTTGGGGCTGACGGTGCAGCCGGCTTCCGCCACCTTGTGCATCAGTTCGTCGTCCATCTCGACTCCCAGGTCCGCAAAGCAGCAGGGCAGTCCGACTTCTTTATAGAACGCCACGATGTCGTCCCATTCTTCTCTGCTGATCTTTTCCGCAGCCAGCTGGATCAGCACGCCCACCGCAACGGCTTCGCCGTGCATGGCGTTGAAGGGCTTGATGGTGGCGGTCATGCCGTTGTATACGCCGTGGGCAATGGCGCAGCCGTTGTTTTCAAATCCCACGCCGCCCAGGTAGATGTTGGCTTCGATGCATCTGTCCAGGGTCTCGGACCATTCTTTCTTTTCCACGGCCTTTTTCGCTTCCACCGCGTTTTCCCGCAGCACTTTGTTGCACAGTTCCGCAATGGCGAAGGCTGCCTGGGTCCCCACACCACCATTGTAGTTCATGGCACCGGAAGCACGGCAGGCTCTGGCTTCGTAGTAGCAGGCAAAGGCATCGCCCACGCCGGCCACAAAGGTTCTCACCGGGGCCTTGGCGATGATGTCCGTATCCACCACCACGACTTCCGGATTGCTCTTGGTTCTCTTGGAAACGACGAAAGTATCGTTTTCATCGTAAATGACGGACATGGAGCTGCAAGCCGCATCCGTGGCTGCCGCCGTGGGGATGATGACCACCGGCAGGTTCGCCAAGTCCGCCACCAGCTTGGCGGAGTCGGTGACCTTTCCGCCGCCCAGCCCGATGACCGCATCCGCTTTCATTTCTTCCACAAGGCCGATGATCCGGTCGGCTTCCGCCTGGGTGGACTGTCCCCCGAAGAGAATGACTTCATAACTTGCTTCGATTCCCTTGAAGGACTGCGCCAGGTTTTTCTCGGTGATTCCCAGGACGATTTCATCCGTCATCACGGCGAATTTCGAACCCAGGTGTTTGATATAGGTGTATAAGTCTTTTAAGATTTCAGGCCCCTGATAGTATTTGGCAGGAGCGGCCAGTGTTTTCACGATCATGATGTACCTCCCGTTGTTTGTATTCTTTACGGCTCCATTATATTCCCGTACTCCGGCATGCGCACCAACCAAACAGAATGAAAATTGCCAACCATTCATTTTTGGCCCCAAAAACCGGAAAACACCCGCTCCGGCCGGTGCCGAAGCAGGTGCTCTTTTGTCAAAAGGTAATTCCCTCGATGTGTACCAGGTCCTCCCCGTTGATCCCGATGCCGTCAATGCAGACGAAACGGTCGAAGAGGTCGTTTTCATACAGGTATAACTCCGCGGTCCGAAGGATATGGTCCAGTTTTCGCCGGTCAATGGCTTCCAGCGGTTCTCCCATCTCTTCGCTGGTACGGGTCTTGACTTCGATGAAGTGCAGGGTCCCGTCCTTTTCCGCAATGATGTCAATCTCGCCGGTCTTTCCCCGGTAGTTTCTCTCCCGGATCGCGTAGCCCTGCTCTTTCAGGTAGGCTGCCGCCCGTTCTTCGCCCCAGGAACCCTTCTCTTTGTTGTAGATGCCGGGACGTTTATCTTCCGTCACAGTTCTTCGTCCACGACTTCGATGGCGATGGGCATGTCATCGAACGCATCCTCGAAGATGTCCTTCTTCGGAGGTTCGGACGGTGCCTGGGGTTCCTCTTCCTCTTTGCCCGTCAGCTTGTTCATCGCCTGGACGCGGATCCGTTCCATCATTTCCGGATTGTCCGCCAGGAACTTCTTGACGTTTTCACGTCCCTGACCGATCCGCTGGCCTTCATAGCTGAACCAGGAGCCGGCCTTTTCCACGACC
>JAFWFI010000047.1 GCA_017515705.1 Bacillota bacterium | reverse complement strand
GTACATCGCTGAATTTATCGGCACATTTGTGTTAGTATTCGTTGGCTGCGGTGTTGCGGCAGTGACCGGCTGCACGGCAGAACCCACCGCTTCGTATCTGATGACGGCTCTGGCCTTCGGCGGCGTGATCGTGGCGATGGCCTATTCCATCGGTAACGTATCCGGCTGCCACGTGAACCCGACGGTATCCCTGGGCGTGTTCCTGAACAAGGGCATGGACGCCAGGGATTTCATCGGTTACGTGATTTCCCAGTGCCTCGGCGCACTGGCAGGCGCGATCGTTCTGATGGCACTGATCGGCAAGGAATACGGACTCGGCACCAACGGATTATATAACGGAAGCATCGGCAAATCCCTGCTGATCGAGATCATCCTGACCTGCATCTTCGTGCTGGCGATCTTAGGCGTTACCAGCAAAGCGGAGAACGGCAAGGTCGCCGGACTGGTCATCGGCGCTTCCCTGACTCTGGTACACCTGATCGGGATCCACTTTACCGGAACCAGCGTGAACCCGGCCAGATCCCTGGGACCGGCTCTGCTGATGGGCGGCGACGCCCTGTCCTGCGTATGGGTCTTCATCGTGGCTCCGCTGATCGGCGGCGCACTGGCGGCCTTGATCTGGAGAGGGATCCGGACAGAGGAATAGTGATAGGAGAATTCAATGAAATCAAGTAAATTCGTGGGCATTTTAACCATCGCGGCCGGCATCGCCATTGCCATCGGTCCCTGGACCTTCGTCAAGGTCTGCGGGGACATGGGCAGCGTTGACGCTGTATGCCACAAGACCCGGCTGATAGCCCTGGGGCTGGGCGTCATCATTCTGCTTTTGGGAATCATCATGATGCTGGTGCGGCACAAGATCCTGGCGGGACTGTTCTCCATCGTCATTGCGGCGGGGGGCGTCACGACGATCCTGCTTCCGATTCTGATCGCCCCGGTGTGCGATATGAACACGATGACGTGTCACGAAAAAACCCTGCCCTTCCTGCTGGTGGCGGGATGTTTGTTGACGGTGATTGGCATTCTGTCCATGATTTACATGTTCAAGAGCCGAAAACCAAAGGATCCGCTGCAGGGAGGACCGGAACAGCCGGTTCGCCCGCAGCAGCCGGAACCGCCCGGACAGATTCCGGGCACCGTAGGGCAGGAATCCCCGGAACGCTCCCGGCGTCCGGACTGGCCTGACGGTTTCGACAGATAACAAAATAGAACAGGCCTTTTGCTTCAATGAGAGCAAAAGGCCTGTTTTTTCATTATATCGGAACCGGCAGGCGGATGCAACGGCAGGCGATTGCCGTCCGATCCTTTTTCGTCTATAATATATTCGAAAAACAGACAGACCAAGAGGGGAAACACGAACCCATGACCGATAACAGAAAACCTGACAGACAAACAAATACGATCAGAGAAGACGCCCGCATCTACACCCTCGGCCGGGAAAAACCGGCGAAGGCCGTGGTAAAGATGGGGGTGCCGCTGGTGGCGGGCATGTTCATCATGGTGTTGTACAACCTGGTGGACACCTTCTTCATCGGCCTGCTGCGGGACGACTATCAGCTGGCGGCGGTGAACCTGGCCTACCCGGTGATGATGATCACCATTGCGGTCTCCAATATGGTGGGCACGGGCGCGTCCACCCTGATTGCACGCTGCCTGGGGGAAAACGACCCGGAGAAGGCGGAACGAACCCTGACCACCGGCTTTGTGCTGACGGTCCTGACCGGCGCTGTTCTGGCGGCGACGGGACTGCTGCTGCTGCATCCCATCGTCCGGGTGCTGGGGGCAAAAGAAAACACCTTCCTCTACACACAGCAGTACGTGGGAATCCTGCTGGCAGGGACAATTTTCACCATGGCCAACTACACCCTCAGCCAGCTGCTCCGCGGGGAGGGCTCGGCGAGGTATTCGATTTTCGGGATGGTGGTGGGAACCGTCATGAACATCCTGCTGGATCCACTGTTCATCTTTGCCTTCGGGCTTGAGATCCGGGGCGCCGCCATCGCTACCGTCCTCGGGAATGCCTGCGGCATGGGGGTGACCCTGTGGGTCTATCTGAGCGGCAAATCCCTGCTCCGGCCGAAGCGGCAGTACCTGCGCCCGGCGGCGGACATCACGGGGGAAATCTACCGGGTGGGCGTGCCGGCCGGCCTGGAGACTCTGCTGACTTCGGCGGCCTTTATTGTCAACAACAACCTGGCGGTGGCCTACGGCGAGCTGACCGTGGCGGCCATGGGCATCGCCCAGAAACTCCTCTCCCTGGGGAATTACATTTACCAGGGCTTTGCCGCCGGTGTCCAGCCCATCATGGGCTATAATTATGGAGCGAAAAATTTCCGCCGGATGCTGGCCGTCCTGAAAGCCGGGATCCTCATCGTCTGCGGAATCGAGCTCTGCGTGATGGCGCTGTACGGGATTTTCGCGCCTCTGCTCATCGGGATCTTCACGGACTCCCCGGAAGTGGTGGCGACCGGCGCCCGGGTGCTGCGGGCCCTGATGTGCATCCTGCCTTTCGTGGGGGTCACCTCCATGTGCCGGATGTCCTTCCAGGCCATGGGCAGGCCCATGAGCGCCCTGGGAATCACCATCCTCCGGCAGCTGGTGCTGTATATTCCCCTTCTGCTCCTCTTCAACCACCTGTTCGGCTTCACCGGCCTGATCTGGACCCAGCCTTTCACCGAAGCCGTCATGATGGCGGTGTCCTGTACCTTCCTGGTACGGACCATCCGGGCGGCGGAGCGGACCGGGCGGTAAGCACTTGCTCCCCAAAACTTTTTATTGAAAATAAAACGGCACTGGTGTATAATGCGGTTAGACAATGCTTACTAATATTAGTATAGGATAATTACGGAGGAAACCATGAACGAAAAAAAGAAATCCCGTACAATCGTTGATTTACTGGTGCTGATTGCCGGAATCGTGATGACAGCCGGGGCGGCAACCTTTCTGAAGCCCTGCGGCCCGCAGGAAGACGGATCGTGGATGACCTGCCACTGGGCGGGGCAGGCGGTGCTGGGTGTGAGCGTGCTGATCTGCGTCCTGGCACTGATCTGCCTGATTTTGTCGGATGCGAAAGTGAAGGTCGGTCTGTCCATTGGCATCATCGGGGCGTCGGCCCTGAATGCCCTGCTTCCCGGCTTTCTGATCCAGACCTGCATGATGGAATCCATGCGCTGCAATTCGGTGATGAGACCCGGAATCATGGCAGCCAGCGCTGTCGTCGCAGCCCTGGCTCTGGTCAATATCATCGTCTCGGCGGTCCGGAGCAGGAAGGGAGCGGGCCAATGAACATCAACCGGCTGCCTGTGAAAAACCTGCTCAGAAAGTCCGGCCGGACAACGGCGCTGCTGATCCTGGTGATCCTGCTGTCCGTGTCCATGATGGGAGGGACCCTGACCGTCACCAGCCTGCAGAGCGGCCTTGCCAGCCTGGAGACCCGGCTGGGGGCGGACATCATCGTGGTGCCGGACGAGGCAAAATCGAAAAAAGACCTGGAATCCATCCTGCTGGACGGGGTCCCGGGGTATTTCTACATGGACAGGGCG
>JAFWFI010000046.1 GCA_017515705.1 Bacillota bacterium | reverse complement strand
GTCGTGATCAGCACGGCTTCCGGATTCCGTTTGCGGACGATGTCGATGCATTCCTGCAGTTTTTTGTCGGAGATGCCGTCCGTATGGCTCAGCACCACCGCCATGGCGTATTCCACCTGATTTTCGAAGAATTCCCCGAAATTCCGGGAATACATCTTGCATTTCTTGGCGTCCACTACCGTGGTCATGGTGTTCAGCACCACTTCGTCATTGTCGAATTCCTGTACCGCGGAAGCGATGTCGCTGAGCTTGCCCACACCGGAGGGTTCGATCAGCACCCGGTCCGGATGGTACAGGTCCACGACCTTCGCGAAGGCGTTGGCAAAATCCCCCGCCAGGGAACAGCATACACAGCCGCCGTTGATCTCGTTGACGGTCACTTCCCCTTCCGTGAAGAGGCTTCCGTCGATCCCCACGTCGCCGAATTCGTTTTCGATCAGTACCAGTTTCTCTCCTTTATATGCTTCCTCCAGGAGTTTTTTGATCAGGGTGGTCTTCCCCGCTCCTAAAAATCCAGAAAAAATATCTACTTTAATCATGGCTAATGCCTCCCTTCAAATTTTCAACACTATATTATAACAGGTATCGTTTTTTATTTCAATCAATTTAGAGCCGGAAGCCGTTAAAGCCTTCCCTCCCCGGGGGGGAAGGTGCCCCAAGAGGCGGATGTGGGGTCACAGGCCGGGAGTTCGTTCTTTTGCACTTGACATTTTTTTCTTATCATGCTATTCTCTTGTCATAGTTAAATAAAAACGCAATAATCAAGTAGTATGGTAGAAATGGAGGAAGATTATGCGCAACACATGTCTTTGCTTTCCGCACGGACTTTTTTTGAGTGCGGACTTAATTCGGAATGGCCGGATTCCGGCCAAATCCCACGGTAATTTGAATTTCACATCGGTAATGACGGAAAGGGGGCGTGACTAATGGGTGCCATGCTTGTTAAAATCGTCCTGCTTCTGGCTTACTTTGGCCTGTTGATCTACGTTGCCATGTACAGCCGTAAAAAAGTAACCGACGTCAACAGCTTCGTGCTGGGCGGCCGGACCATCGGTCCGTGGATGTCCGCTTTTTCATTCGGAACGTCCTACTTCTCCGCCGTAGTCTTCGTCGGCTACGCCGGCCAGTTCGGTTGGAAATACGGTATTTCCGCCACCTGGGCAGGGATCATGAACGCCATGGTGGGCGCTCTGCTGGCCTGGTTCGTCCTGGGCAGAAGGACCCGGATCATGACCCAGCACCTGGACTCCTCCACCATGCCCCAGTTCTTTGAGGCGAGGTTCCAGAGTCCGAGACTGAAGATCATGGCTTCCGCCATCATCTTCATCTTCCTGATTCCCTACACGGCTTCGTTATATAACGGCCTGTCCCGTCTCTTCGGGATGGCCTTCAACATCGATTACTCCGTCTGCGTCATCGTCATGGCGGTGCTGACGGCGGTATATGTCACCGCCGGCGGTTACATGGCCTCGGCGGTCACAGACTTCATCCAGGGCTGCATCATGCTGGTGGGCATCGCGGCCACGGTCATCGCCGTATTGAAAAGCCAGGGCGGCTTTATGGCGGCGATCAGCGCCATGGGCAAGGTAGCAGATCCCACGGTCTCCGATACTCCCGGCGTCTTCGCCTCCTTCTTCGGTCCGGATCCCATCAACCTGCTGGGAGTAATCATCCTGACCTCCCTGGGTACCTGGGGCCTGCCTCAGATGGTCCAGAAATTCTATGCGATCAAGAGCGAACACGACATCCACAAAGGAACGGTCATTTCCACGATCTTCGCCCTGGTGGTTGCCGGCGGCTGTTACTTCCTCGGCGGTTTCGGCCGGCTCTTCTCCGATAAGGTAGACGTGGCCACAGAAGGCTTCGACGCCATCATCCCGGCCATGCTTTCCGGGCTGTCTCCACTGCTGATTGCCCTGGTGGTGATCCTGGTGCTGTCCGCATCCATGTCCACCCTGTCTTCCCTGGTGCTGACATCCAGTTCCACCCTGACACTGGACTTCATCAAGGGCCTGTTCAAGAAGGATATGAGCGAAAAGCAGTCCCTGCTGACGATCCGGGTACTGCTGGTCATCTTCATCGTGATCTCCGTTGTGATCGCCCT
>JAFWFI010000045.1 GCA_017515705.1 Bacillota bacterium | reverse complement strand
CGCAGGCCTTCGGGAAGGGGACCTGATCCTGAAAGTGGACGACGAGGTCTATATGGGAACGGACCTGAATACGGCCGCTGCCCATATCAAGGGCGAATCCGGAACCAGCGTGAAGCTGCTGATCCAGCGAAAGGACCAGCAAAAGGAATACACGATCACCCGGGCTCCGGTCACCGAGGAATCCGTGACCTCGAAAGTGCTGGACAATAACATCGGCTACATCCGGATCAGCCTGTTCATGACCAATACGGCGCAGCTCTTCGAAGAAGCCCTTTCCGAACTGGAACAGAAAAAGGTCAAGGGCCTGATCATCGACCTGCGGTCCAACGGCGGCGGGGTGGTGGATCAGAGCGTGAAGATTGCCGACCGGCTGATGAACGAGGGTGTGATCGTCTACATGGAAGACGGCCACGGCAAGAGGACCTACCTGGAGTCTGCGCAGGGCCGGACTGCGCTGCCTTATGTGCTTCTGGTCAACGGCGGCACCGCCAGTGCGTCGGAAATCCTGACCGCCGGAGTCCAGGACAACCATGAAGGAACCGTCATCGGTACGAAGACCTATGGAAAAGGCATTACCCAGCAGATGATGAAGCTCAAGAACGGGGACGGGATGGAAATCACCATTTCCCAGTACTTCTCGCCGAGCGGCAAGGTCATCCACGAAAAGGGCATCACCCCGGACATCGTGGTGGACCTGGAAGACAGCGACATCAAGGATAATGTCCTTGTCAACGACCGACAGCTGGAAAAAGCGGAAGAGTATTTGAACAGTCATTAAAGCCGGAAGCCGGAAGCAGTAAGCTCCCGGCTGCTGGCTCCGAGCTCATTATGAACGAAGATAAATATCTGTTAGCCAATATAGAAGACAAGATCACACGGTGCCGGGAGAAGGACATGCTCACCCATTCCCTTTTCCTGGACCTGCGGCAGCGCTCCCTGGCGGAAGGACTGGCCCGGCAGGCCGGGATTCGGCGGATCTACTGGGGCGGCTGGCCGGATGCCCAGCGCACCGTGCTGGTGTGTCTGCCGGATTACATCGAACCGGACCCTTCGGGAACGGACATCTTCCGGGACTTTCCGGAGGACGAACCGCTGACGGTGCTCCGCGCCCGGACTTCCGAAAAGGCGAAAACACTGACCCACAGAGACTATCTGGGGTCTTTGATGTCTCTGGGGGTCAAGCGGGAGTTCGTCGGGGACATTCTGGTGCGGCCGGAAGGAGCCGACATCGTGATCCTGAAGGAAATCCGGGAATTCCTGATGATGAATTACGGCCGGGCCGGGCGCACATCCTTCTCCCTGGAAGAGGTGCCCCTGGCGGAGATTCTCCTGCCGGAGCAGAAGGTCCGGTACAAGTCCGATACGGTGGCGTCCCTTCGGCTGGACAATGTGATTTCCTCCGCCTTCGGCGGGTCCCGGACCTCGGCGGCAGCCGCGATCAAAGGCGGCCTGGTCTTTGTAAACAATCTCCAGACCGAAAAGCCGGACCATCCGGTACGGGAAGGGGACAGCCTGGTGCTCCGGCACAGGGGCAAGGCCGTGCTGGAGGAGATTGGCGGGAAGAGCCGGAAGGACCGGCAGTATATCAAAATCAAAATATTTGAAT
>JAFWFI010000044.1 GCA_017515705.1 Bacillota bacterium | reverse complement strand
TGTAGCCAATGTCACGGGTGCGGAAGGAAACAAGTACATCGGCGCCCATTCCGAGCATTACCTGGACAAATCATCCGCCGGTCTGGTACGGGATACCAGCAAGTGCATCCTCTGCGGACGGTGCATCGCCCGCTGCTCCAATGCCCATGGTACCGGCCGGGTCACCACGAAGTACGATCCGAAGTATTTAAGAGGTTCCAACGCCCACGGGCTTGGCATCCTGGGATATGAAAACCGGGGATTCAAGACCTTCGTTTCCCCGGCGGAAAACCGCAGCTTCTCCGAATCTCCCTGCATCCAGTGCGGGCAGTGCGTCAATGTCTGTCCCACCGGGGCGCTGATGGAGAACTCCGAGATCTGGAAGGTGGATAAAGCAATCGAAGAAGGCAAACACGTTGTGGTCCAGGCGGCTCCCGCCGTCCGGGCTGCGCTGGGGGAGGAATTCGGGTATCCCATCGGGACGCCGGTCACCGGAAAAATGGTGGCGGCCCTTCGTCGGCTGGGTTTTGAAAAGGTGTATGACGTCAATTTCGGCGCCGACCTCACCATTATGGAAGAATCCTCGGAACTGCTGCACCGGCTGCAGAACGGGGGGGTTCTGCCCATGATCACTTCCTGCTCCCCGGGATGGGTGAGCTATGCGGAAAGCGATTACGAAGACCTGCTGCCGAACCTGTCCAGCTGCAAGTCCCCCCATCAGATGCAGGGCGCTATTATCAAGAGTTACTGGGCGGAACAGCAGGGATACGACCCGAAGGATGTCTTCGTGGTGTCCGTGATGCCCTGTACCGCCAAAAAGCAGGAAAAAGAGCGGAAACAGCTCCGGGTGAACGGCATCCGGGATGTGGATGCGGTCATCACCACCCGGGAACTGGCCCGCATGATCCGGCGCGCCGGCATTATCTTCGAACGTCTTCCGGACGAAGACTGGGACGAGGACATCATGGGCGATTATTCCGGGGCAGGCGTCATCTTCGGCGTCACCGGCGGAGTAATGGAAGCGGCTCTCCGGACGGTCTATTACAAAGTGACCGGGGAGGACTGCGACCGCATCGAGTTCACTGAAGTACGGGGACATAAAGACGGCGTCAGAGAAGCCGTGATCGATATCGACGGGAAAGAGGTCCGCGTGGCCTGTGCCTCCGGCATGCGTTCCGCAAGGACACTGCTGGACGATATCCGGGACGGAGTCAGCAAGTATCATTTCATTGAAATCATGGGCTGTCCGGGCGGCTGCATCAACGGCGGCGGCCAGCCCTACGTGCGCAGCTGGTTCCTCCCCAACGAAGAGGACGATATCTACGATATTTACAGAAGAAAGAGAGCTCAAGCGCTGTATACCGAGGACGAACGGCAGACGATCCGCCAGTCCCACAATAACCCGCAAATCATCGAGCTTTACGAGAAATACCTGGGAGAACCCAATTCCGAGAAAGCCCATGAGCTGCTGCATACAACCTATGAGCGCCGGGAAGGATTCCCGGACAAGAGCAAATACCCGGTAGTCGTGCTGGGAATCTGATAAAAGGATGTGTTGAAAATGCCGATATTAGGAACGTTCGTGGTACCGCATCCGCCCCTGATCATTCCGGGGGTAGCGGAGGAGGAACGGGCGATCATTGCCCGGACCGTGGAGAGTTATGAAAAAGTGGGGCAGCGCATTGCTGCGCTGAAACCGGAGACCGTGGTGCTGATCAGCCCGCACTCCATCATGTACCACGATTACCTTCACATTTCGCCGGGAACGGAAGCAAGCGGCGACTTTTCGGAATACGGTGTGCCGCAGGCGCAGTACCATGCCGAATACGATACAGTCCTGGTGAAAGAAATTGAGGAAGTGGTCAGGGAGATGAATGTTTCCGCGGGCACGCTGGGCGAAAAGAACAGCCGGCTGGACCACGGGACCATGATTCCCATGCACTTCATCAATGAATACTATACCGACTATAAGCTGGTGCGGATCGGGATCGCCGGGCTGACGTTCAAGGAACACTATGCCTTCGGCATGTGCATCAAGGAAGCCATTGAACGCACCGGACGGAAAGCGGTCATCGTGGCCAGCGGCGACCTGTCCCATTACCTGAAGGACATGGGGCAGTACCATTATGTACCCCAGGGTCCGGAATTCGACGCGAAGGTCACCATGGACCTGGCCGAAGCGGATTTCAAGAAACTCCTGTATTATGATGAAAACTTCTGCGATGCCGCCGGCGAGTGCGGTCTCCGGGGCTTTATCATCATGGCGGGCACCCTGGACCGGACGGCGGTGAAACCCGAATTCCTGTCCTATGAAGGGCCTTTTGGCGTCGGTTACAGCGTATTTGCCTATGAGGTGCTGGGGGAAGACGAAAACCGCAACTTCCTGGAACAGTACCTGGAGGAAGAGAATCAGCGTCTGGCGGAGAAGCGGCAGGCGGAAGATGAATACGTGAAACTGGCGAGAAAATCCATCGAATCGATTCTGGTCGACAAAAAACTGCTGCCGCGGCCGGATGGCCTGCCCGAAGAGATGCTGACGCAAAGAGCCGGAGTCTTCGTTTCCATCCACAAGGACGGACGCCTTCGGGGCTGCATCGGCACCATTAAGGGCGAGGAGCCATGCGTTGCGGATGAGATCATCACCAACGCCATGGCCGCCGCATTCGGGGACGACCGTTTTAATGCTGTGAAAGAACACGAACTGGACGAACTGGAGATCAGCGTGGACGTGCTGTCCGAACCGGAGGAAATCGAATCCGCAGACCTGCTGGATCCCAAGAAATACGGAGTCATCGTCAGCATGGGGGCGGCCCAGGGGCTGCTGCTGCCGAACCTGGAAGGAGTGGAAACCGTCGACCAGCAGCTGACCATTGCCCTGCAGAAGGCGGGCATTCCCAAACGGACATCCTATGGGTTCCATATCAAACGTTTTGAAGTGGTGAGACATGAGTAAAATAAAATGTGGGATCTGCCCCTGGAATTGTGAGCTGGAAGAAGGGAAGCGGGGCTTTTGTGGTGTGCGCGGAAACGTGGACGGCCGGATCGTCAACGTGAATTACGGTTTTTTGTCCGCAGCGCATCTGGATCCCATTGAGAAGAAACCCCTGCACCGGTTTATGCCCGGAACAAAGATCCTGTCCATCGGGGCCAACGGATGCAATTTCCGCTGTCCCTGGTGCCAGAATTACAACATCGCCATGGCTGCGCAGGAAGAGATCGACATGATGGACACGGATCCGCAGGAAGTGGTGGAAACCGCATTGTCGCTGGTGCCGGATGGCAACATCGGCCTGGCCTTTACCTATAACGAACCAATCACCATGTATGATTTCATGCTGGATACGGCGAAACTGTCGAAGGAAAAGGGTCTGGTCAACGTGATGGTCACCAACGGCTACATCAATCCGGAACCGCTGGAAGAACTTCTTCCGTATTTCGACGCCATGAACATCGACCTGAAGTATTTCAATGAAGAGGGCTATCGGAAGGTCGGCGGTGGGCTGGAAGCGGTGAAGAACACGATCAAAAGAGTATCGGAAGTGATGCACGTGGAAGTGTGCTGGCTGACGGTGCCCGGGGAGAATGATTCGGAAGAGGAGCTGGAGGAGGCGGCGAAATGGCTGGCATCCCTGGATCCGGAGATTCCGCTTCACATCAACCGCTTTTTCCCCATGTTCAAGGTGCTGGACAAGCGGCCCACCAATGTGCAGCATTTGTATAAGCTGGCGGAGATCGCACAAAAGCACCTGAAATATGTGTATATAGGGAATGTATAGAAGGAGTTCACAATGGAATTGTTGAAAACAATGCTTCACCGCCGGAGTGTGCGTCAGTATGCGCCGGGTAAGGTGGACAAAGAGAAACTGGATATGATCCTGAAAGCGGGACTGTCCTCGGCATCGGGCCGGGCGATCCGCCCCTGGGAACTGATCGTCATCGAGGACCCGGAAACCCTGAAGAAACTCACAGGAGCCCGGGAGCCGCAGCAGAATATGCTGGCGGAGGCCGGCGCAGCCATTGCCGTGATCGCGGATCCGGAGAAGTCGAGCACCTGGGTGGAGGACTGCAGCATCGTTATGGCCAACATGCACCTGATGGCGGACCATCTGGGCCTCGGAAGCTGCTGGATCCAGTGCCGGATGCGCATGGCGCACAACGGAGAGACCACAAACGATTTCGTTCGGGGCCTGCTGGGTTATCCGGACAACATGCAGATCGAAGCCATTCTCTCCATTGGCAACCTGTCCGGACATCCGGAGCCTTACAGAGAAGAAGAATTACTTACAGAGAAAGTTCACTACGAAACCTATTGATTCAAAATCACTATCGCGAAAAAACGGGCGCCGAAGCGCCCGTTTTTCTGTTATCTTCAATCTTATAACTCATGAATGAAAAGCCCGCTGCCGAGTTTCGGCTCGAACCAGGTGGATTTCGGAGGCATCAGCAGTCCGGCGTCCGCCACGGCGATGAGCTGGGAGATGTCGACGGGGTAGAGGGCGAAGGCTGCGGACATGCCTTCCTTCACCCGGCGTTCCAGTTCTCCAAGACCGCGGATACCGCCGATGAACTCGATGCGCTTATCCTTCCGCGGATCTCCGATGCCGAGGATCGGCGCCAGCAGGTTTTCCTGCAGAATGGATACATCCAGGGAAGCGATGGGGTCTTTCTCATCAAAGGTGCCTTCCTTTGCGGTCAGTTTGTACCAGCCGTCGTCCAGGTACATCCCGAAGGTATGGGCGGCTTCCGGACGATAGGCCTCTTCGCCGATCTTTTCCACGGTGAATTTTTCACTGACTTTTTCCAGGAAAGTCTCCGCCGGCAGGCCGTTTAAGTCTCTCACCACACGGTTGTAATCCAGGATCGCCATATCCGTATCCGGGAAAACGACGGCCATGAAGAAGTTGAACTCCTCGTCGCCGGTGTAATCCGGATGCTGTTCCCTGCGGGCCAGTCCCACCTTGACTGCGGAAGCGGAGCGGTGATGACCGTCGGCGATGTAGAAGTAGGGGATCTTCTCCGCGATGGTCCTTTCGATCTCTTCGCATTCAGCCGGATCGGAAACGACCCAGAGGATGTGCTTCACGCCCTGGTCGTCGGTAATGTCGTATTCCGGCTCCCGTTCGGTGACTTTAGCCATCAGGGCAGCCAGGTCGGCGTTGTCTTTGTAAGTGAAGAACACCGGTTCCGTATCTGCATTGCAGATGTCGAAATGATTGATCCGGTCGATTTCCTTTTCGTGACGGGTCTTTTCGTGTTTTTTGATGGTATCGTTCTGGTATTCGTCGATGGATGCGCAGCCCACCAGACCGGTCTGGGTCCGTCCCTGCATGATTTGACGGTACACATAATAAGCGGGTGCATCTTCCCGGATGAATACGCCTTTATTCAGGAAGTCGGCAATGTTGGCTTTCGCTTTTTTATAGACTTCCGGGTGATAGGGATTCTTCTGTGCCGGCAGGTCGATCTCAGCCCTGCAGATGTGCAGGTAGCTGTAGGGTTTGCCTTTTGCCATTTCCGCAGCTTCCTGACGGTTCATGACGTCATAGGGCAGAGAGACGACTTTCTCTGCGTATTCTTTGGCCGGGCGGATCGCCCGGAAGGGTCTTAATACTGCCATTTTAAACTCTCCTTATTCATTTTTTCGGTTCAGGGCCGCCCGCAAAAGGGGGATTGCCCGTAGTGTCTTTAATATACCTGAATAATAGCATAAAAAACCGTGAAAAGAAATAGATTTTTGCTTGCAAATGATAAAATCCTATGCTAAAATAATTCCCAGTGTACTACGGACGGTCCGCTGGCGGGTGTCTCTGCCATGAACGTTTAATTTTATGATGGGAGGAACACTAATGAACATTATTACAGCAATTGAGCAGGATTATGTGAAGAATGACGTCCCCGAGATTCGAGTCGGCGATACCGTAAAAGTTCACATTAAAATCAAGGAAGGCTCAAGAGAAAGAATCCAGGTTTTCGAAGGATACGTACTGAAGAAGCAGAACGGCGGGATCAATGAAACATTCACCGTCCGGAGAATCGCTTCCGGCGTAGGCGTGGAAAAGACATTCCCGGTTCATTCCCCGAAAATCGAAAAGATCGAAGTGGTACGGCACGGTTATGTAAGAAGAGCGAAGCTCAACTACATGAGAGAACGTACCGGCAAAGCCGCAAAGATCAAACCTGCAAAGAAAAAGTAATAAGACTGAGAGGGAGCCTTCATGGCTTCCTCTTATGTTTTTTGCGGAGGCATATTTATGGCAAACGAACATATCAACTGGTTTCCGGGGCATATGAAGAAGACCCGGGAGCTGATACAGGATAATCTGAAACTGACCAACGCCGCCATCGAGATCCTGGACGCACGGATCCCGGTAGCCAGCAAGAACCCGGTCATCGATGAACTCATCAAAAACAAGAGACGGATCGTGATCCTGAACAAAAGCGACCTGTCGGACCCGAAGGCCAATGACGCCTGGGTGCGATACTTCAAACAGAACGGCGCCGAACCGGTCTGCATGAATGCGCTGACGGGCGACGGGGTGGCCGACCTCTTCAAGGTGCTGAACCGGCTCCGGGATGAAATCAACAAGGATTCCCCCCGGAAGAAGCCTGTCCGGGCCATGATCGTGGGCATCCCCAACGTGGGCAAGTCCTCCCTCATCAACCGGCTGGCGGGAAAAAAGAGTGCGAAAACCGGGAACAAGCCCGGCGTGACCAGGGGCAAGCAGTGGATCAATTTACAGGACCAGATCCAGCTGCTGGACACCCCCGGGATCCTCTGGCCGAAATTCGACGACCGGGAGGTGGCGCTGAGACTGTCCTTCGCCGGTTCCATCAAGGACGAGATCCTGGACCGGGAGGACCTGACCATTGAACTGATCAAAGTGCTGCAGGAGACTTATCCGGAACTGCTGAAAGAGCGTTACAAGCTGGAGAGTGTGGAAGGAGAACCGCTGGAAATCATGGAAACCATCTGTGAAAAGAGGGGCTTCCTGATGAGCGGGAAACGCTACGATTACGCCCGAGCCGCCCGGACCATCATGGATGAATTCCGCGGCGGAAAACTGGGACGGATCTCGCTGGAGTTCCCTCCGGAAAGGCAGAAAAAATGACGAAGGCCGAACGGATCGAAATAGAAAAGAGGATGCTGCAGGAGATGCAGCAATATGAACGGGATCTCTATGGCCGGGGCGTCCGTACCATCGCCGGCATCGACGAAGTGGGGCGCGGGCCGCTGGCCGGGCCTGTCGTGGCCGCGGCGGTGATCCTGCCGGAAGACTTCGACCTCCTCGGCGTCAATGATTCCAAGAAACTGAGTGAAAAACGACGGGAAGAGCTCTTTGTTCAGATCAAGGAAAAAGCCGTTGCCTGGGCTATCGGCATGGCGGACAGCCGGGTGATCGATGAGATCAATATCCTTCAGGCCACAAAGCAAGCCATGGCGGAAGCCATCGGCTGCCTGTCCGTGAAGCCGGACCACCTGCTGATCGACGCGGTGAAACTGGAAGGAATAGCGATTCCCCAGACATCCATCATCAAAGGAGACGAAAAGAGCGTGTCCGTCGCCGCCGCTTCGATTCTGGCCAAGGTGACAAGGGACCATATGATGGTGGAATATGCGAAAGTTTTCCCGGGTTATGCGTTTGAAAAGAACAAGGGTTACGGTACGAAAGCCCATTACGAGGGCATCGAAGCAATGGGAATCTGCCCCATACACCGAAAAACATTTTTGAAGAAAATACTGGAGAAATAACATGGATGCGAAGATCCTGCCCTTCACAAGTGAATATGAACTCCATCTGATGGACGAGTCCAAGAAGACCGGTCATGCGGAGAGCATCGCCTTTCCGAAAACGGCGGAAGAAGCGGCGGAGATACTCCGATACTGCAATGATCTCGCCATGCCGGTGACCGTACAGGGGTCCCGGACCGGCGTGGGCGGAGGAGCGGTCCCCCTCGGGGGCATGATCATGAATCTGGAAAAAATGAAAGGCCTGAAAAGCGGCAAAGACGGTGAAACCGTGATCGCCGGAGCTGCTGTTCCGCTGGAAGAAATCAGCCGTTTCGTCCGCAGGCAAAGCGGGGACAGCCTGTTCCTGCCGCCGGATCCCACGGAAACCACGGCCAGCGCAGGCGGCGTGGTCTGCTGCAATTCCTCGGGCGCCCGGACTTTTGGTTACGGGGCGATGAGAAATTTCGTGCGAAGGATCACGGTGGTGACCGCGGACGGTAAAATACTGGACATTGAAAGGGGCCGGTTTTTTGCGAAGGGCCGACGGTTCGACGTATCGCTCCCGGCGAAAAACGGCGCTCCGTTCTGCTTGGAACTGACGCTCCCTTCCTATAATGTGCCGGCTGTCAAGAATGCCGCAGGCTACTGGATCCGAGAGGACATGGACCTGATCGACCTGTTCATCGGGGCGGAAGGAACGCTGGGTGTGATCACGGAAGCGGAATTCGACCTGGCGGAAAAACCGCCGATGATCTGGGGCCTCATCGCCTTTTTCGGGGAAGAGGACCAGGGCGTCGCATTTTCGGAATCGCTGAAAAACACGCCGGGCCACGGCTGCATTTCAATCGAATACTTTGACCGGGGTTCCCTGGATCTGCTGCAGGATAAGCAGCGGGAAATGAAGGGCACGCTGTCCTGGCACGTGCCGGAAGGTTTTTCGGAAGCGGTGTTTCTGGAAGTGACGGCAGCATCCAAAGAAGAAATGCTTCAGCGGATCGGCCGGATCGAAACGGAGATTCGCAGGGCAGGGGGCGACCCGGATGACGCCTGGATCGCCGGCAGCAGCCGCAGCTTCCAGAGTTTCAAGGAACTGCGTCATGCGACGCCGGAATCCGTCAATGCCCGGATCGCGGAAAACAAGAAATCCCACCCCGGCATCACCAAACTCGGAAGCGACATGTCGGTTCCGGAGGGCAGGCTGCCGGAGACCCTGAAGATGTACCGGGAAGACCTTCGGAACGCCGGACTGGTATTCGTGATTTTCGGTCATATCGGAAACAGCCACCTTCACGTGAACGTCATCAGCCGGAACGAGGAGGAGTATGCCCGGGGCAAACAGATCTACGCCGGTTGGGCAAAGGCCGTCAGCGAAATGGGCGGCAGCGTATCCGCCGAACACGGCGTCGGGAAGCTGAAAAGGGAGTTCCTGCAGATCATGTACGGGGAAAACGGCGTCCGGGAAATGCGGGAACTGAAAAAAGTCCTTGATCCGAAGGGAATTCTGGGCCGGGACAACATATTTTTGTGGAAATAACGGCATTTTTACGATATAATATAGTGTTGACAGATAATGTATAGATTGAAGACCGGAGATTGAAGATTGGAGAAGAGGATTGCCTGGCCCAATCTGCTGTCTTCCATCGGATATCTTCCATCTTAAATATAAGGAGAATACTATGCTTGCGAAAACATACGATCCGAAACAATTCGAAGAAAGAATCTATGAAAAATGGGAAAAATCCGGCGCATTCAAAGCGACCGCCGGCTCCGGAAAGAAGCCGTACACCATCGTGATGCCGCCCCCGAACATCACCGGGCAGCTGCACATGGGACATGCGCTGGACCAGACTCTGCAGGATGTACTGATCCGCTGGAAACGGATGCAGGGATACGAAGCCCTGTGGGTGCCGGGCACGGACCACGCTTCCATTGCGACGGAAGTAAAGGTCGTGGACCGGATCCGGGAAGAGGAAGGAAAGACCAAGGAAGACCTGGGCCGGGAAGAATTCCTGAAGAGAGCCTGGAAGTGGAAAGAAGAATTCGGCGGCCGCATCACCGAACAGGTGCGTAAACTCGGCAACTCCTGCGACTGGGACCGGGAGCGCTTTACCATGGATGAAGGCTGCAACAAGGCCGTCACCCAGTTCTTTGTGGACCTGTACAACGACGGGCTGATCTACCGGGGGAACCGGCTGATCAACTGGTGTCCCTGCTGCCGGACCACACTGTCCGATGCGGAAGTGGAGCACGAAGACAAAAACGGAAAATACTATTATGTCCGCTACGATGCGGCGGACGGCAGCGGCGACAGCATGATCGTGGCCACCTCCCGTCCGGAGACCATCTTCGCGGACACCGGCATCGCCGTCAATCCGGCGGATGAACGGTATAAGGCAAAAGTGGGGAAGGAGTTCTTCATTCCCACCACTCAGAAACCGATCAAAGTCGTGAAAGACCCCTATCCGGATATGGAAAAAGGGACCGGTGCGGTAAAGATCACCCCGGCGCACGATTTCAATGACTTTGAAGTGGGACAGCGCTGCAATCTGGAGATCCTCAGCTGCATCGACTTCGACGGCAACATGACGGAACTGGCCGGCAAATATGCAGGTCTGGACCGGTTTGAGTGCCGGAAGCAGTTCGTGAAGGAACTGGAGGAAACCGGGCATCTCGTGAAGGTGGAAGACATGGTCATCCCCACCGGAACCTGCTATCGCTGCCATACCATCGTGGAACCCATGCTGTCGGACCAGTGGTTCGTCAAGATGGAACCCCTGGCCGTGAGAGCCATTGAAGTGGCCCATACCGGCGAACTGATCCACGTTCCGGACCGGTTTGAAAAGATCTACCTCCACTGGCTTGAGAACATCAAAGACTGGTGCATCTCCCGTCAGCTGTGGTGGGGACACCGGATCCCGGCTTATTACTGCGATGACTGCGGCGAAATCACCGTCGACAAGGAAATGCCTGCATGCTGTCCGAAGTGCGGATGCAAGTCTCTGCACCAGGACGAAGACGTGCTGGATACCTGGTTCAGCTCCGGCCTGTGGCCGTTCTCCACGCTAGGCTGGCCGGAAAAGACGGAAGACATGGACTATTTCTATCCCACCACTGTGCTGGTGACGGGTTATGATATCATCTTCTTCTGGGTAGTGAGAATGGTATTCTCCGCCCTGTATACCACCGGCAAATCCCCCTACCAGTATGTGTACGTCCACGGTCTGGTCCGGGATGCCCTGGGACGGAAGATGAGCAAGTCCCTTGGCAACGGCATCGATCCGCTGGAAATGATCGACCAGTACGGTGCGGACGCCCTGCGGTTCATGCTCATGACCGGCATTACCCCGGGCAACGACATGCGTTTCCAGACGGAAAAGATCGAAGCGGCCCGGAATTTCGCCAATAAGCTGTGGAACGCTTCTCGGTTTGTACTGATGAATGCGGAAGACTCGACGATCATCGGGGAAGAAACGGCGAAGGCCAATCTGAAGGCGGAAGACAAATGGATCCTCTCGCGGATCAACGAGACCAGCCGGGAAGTGACGAATTATCTCGACAAGTTCGAACTGTCCCTGGCAGGCCAGAAAGTCTACGACTTCATCTGGAACGAATACTGCGACTGGTATATCGAAATCGTGAAGAGCCGCCTGAACGGCGAAGACGGAGACGACCGGAATACAGCCATTTACGTGCTGATCCGCGTCATGAGAGACATGCTCAAGCTCCTGCATCCCTTCATGCCCTTTATCACGGAAGAAATCTGGAGCTTCCTGCCGGGAGCGGAAGAAGCCGGCATGCTGATCCGTTCCGACTGGCCGGTATACGATGAAGCAATGGATTACAGCGAATCCGTGGAAGCGATCGAGCTGGCCATGGAAGTGGTCCGGAGCATCCGTAACATCCGTGCGGAAGCCGGCGCGCTGCCTTCCAGAAAACTGACGGCGGTCATCGTGGCAAAGGGCCGGACGGCGGAAGTCCTGAAATCCGACGAACGCTACATCAAGAGCCTGGCCAACATTACCGAGATCAATTACATGGAAGACAAATCCGCAGCTCCCCAGGATGTCATGAGCGGCGTCATCGGCGGGGCGGAGATCCTGGTTCCGCTGGACGACCTGCTGGATTACAAGGCGGAATACGAACGGCTCGGGAAGGAAAAGACCAGGCTGGACGGCGAAGTCAGCCGCCTGGAAAAGAAACTCTCCAACGAAGGGTTCCTGAAGAAGGCACCGGAAAAAGTGGTAGAGGAAGAGAAGGCAAAACTGGCCAATTATCAGGAAATGCTGGAAAAGGTCCTGGCACGCATCAGCCAGGTGGAACAGAAACTGGCGAAATAATGAACAGAGCTGATTTACTGGAACAGAGCATTTTAAAAATAAAGGAATACGCCCGCTACGGAAGCAAACCGGGCCTGGAACGGGTCCGGGAGCTTCTGCGCCGGCTGGGCGACCCACATAAAAACCTGAACGTCATACACGTAGGCGGCACCAACGGCAAAGGCTCAGTGTGCCGGTACGTGTATTCTGTTTTACAGCGGTCCGGATACCGCTGCGGGCTGTACATCTCGCCTCATATTGAGGAATTCACTGAACGGATCGAATTCGACGGTGCGCAGATCTCACCGGAAGATCTGGCGAGACTGACGGACCGTGTCGTCGAAACGGCGGAAGAGATCGTAAAGGAAGGGCTGGAATCCCCGACGGAATTCGAGATCATCACGGCCATCGCCTTCCTGTACTACAAGGAGAGGAAGGCTGATGCCGTGATCCTGGAAGTAGGGCTCGGCGGCAGGGGAGACGCCACCAACGTGATCGAAAAACCCCTGGCGGTATGCATCGCCTCCGTTTCCATGGACCACATGGACTACCTGGGGGACAGCATCGAACAGATCGCCCGGGAAAAGTCCGGCATCATCAAGCCCGGGGTGCCGCTGGTATATGCTTCGGAGGTCCCTTCTGTCCGAAAGGTGCTGGAGGAAACAGCGGAAGAGCGCCATGCGCCGGTCTGCCATATGTCCCCCGAACGCATCCGCATCCGGGAAGACCGGGCAGAGGGCATCGTCTTCGACGCCCGCACGGAACATAACTCCTATGAGGATCTGATGACCGGCATGCCCGGTG
>JAFWFI010000043.1 GCA_017515705.1 Bacillota bacterium | reverse complement strand
CCCACCAGGATGACATCCACATCTGAACTGGACACCTTCATAGCATCGATGGCGTCTTCCGTCAATGCCCGGATGCTGTCCATGGCTTTGACCGCAAACGCTTCGTCCAGGTGTTCCACCTTCTTTGGGTCACCCAGTTTAAAGAGTCCGAGCCGAACGGCAATATCCGTCGCCGTAATGGTATCCCCGCCAAATACCAACGCCCTGCGGGTGATCTCATACCCCACGCTGTCGGGTCCGACGGTTACGCTGCCGTCTTCCCGCTGCCGGACGATGGAGCCGCCGCCCAGGCCGATGGTGACCACATCCGGCATCCGGAAATTCGTCCGGACCCCGCCAATGGTCGCGGCGATGCTGGACTCCCGCGGGAACCCATTCTGAATCATTCCCAGGTCTGTCGTGGTTCCGCCCACATCAATGACCAGCGCATTGTCCTCCCGGGCCAGGTAACTGGCTCCCCGGATGGAATTGGTCGGCCCGCAGGCAATGGTGAGGACCGGATAGCGCCTGGCATGTTCCATGGTCATCAGGGTACCGTCATTCTGGGACAGATAGATATCCGCCGATCGGATCCCCATCTCTTCCAGCGACCGGGTAAAACCTTCCGTAAAGTTCCGTGCCACATAGACCAGCGCCGCATTCAGAATCGTTGCATTCTCCCGCTCGATCAGGCCCATACTGCCGATCTCGCAGGAAACCGAAACCGGGATCTCATCACCCAGGACTTCCCGGCAGATTTCTGCTGCTCTTTTTTCATGTTCATCCCGAACCCCGGAGAACACGCAGGAAACCGCGATGGAAGCTGCTTTCCCCTTCACGCTTTCCAGAAAACTGCGGATCGCCTCTTCGTCCAGTTCCGCCAGCAGCGAACCGTCGTATTCAAAACCGCCTCGGACCACCGTGTCCGCTATGACGGTGGAGCGGATGTCCTCCGCCCAATCCACCATGGGAGGCAGACCTGTGGTTGCCGGCGCGCCGATACGGATCAATGCTACCGGAGCCAGGTTCTTTCGTTCAACAATGGCATTGGTGCACTGGGTCGTGCCCAGCATTGCCTGACGAATAGAACCCGGATCAATGCCGGACTGCTCCATTACCGAACGGATTGCATCCACGATACCGCTGTATACATCTGAAGATGTCGGCCTCTTAATCTCCGTGACGACTTCCATTGCATCGCTGATAATTACCGCATCCGTGTTAGTTCCTCCAACGTCTATTCCCAGTTTATACATCTGCTTGCCCCCCTTTGCACCGTTCTTCCACCGGAATATAATCTGTTTCGCAGCCAAAGTACCGCGGTCCTGTCAGTTCCAGACCGGCCGGGGTCCGCCACAGTCCAAAGCATTGCAGGCCGATCACAAAGACCCGCTTGCCGTACTTCAGCGCATCCGTGGTGACCGGTGAAAAGGTTTCCGCGTCCACGATGCAAATCAGATCCGGCACAGTCGCCAGGATTTCCCCGTCGACGCAGGCCAGAAGGTTTTCATTTTGGAAATCCACATAGGCGCTCCTGCCCTTGTATTCCCCGGTCCCGTCCAGCAGTACCCGTCCGAAATTGAAAGCTCCCCGTGTTTCACGGCGTACGTCAGTGATTTTTCCCCGGAACAGCTTGTATCCTTCCGAAAATCTAAGAAAATGCTCTTCGGGCGACAGGCCGCTGTCCTGATTTTTCACCGTCCGGATGGCTTCGCCCAATTTTTGGCTGCGGGTCAAGATGTTGAGGACACCGTATTCCTTCATCTGTTTCCCGCTCATCGGATAGAGAGCGACGGAAACGGCTCCGCCGCAGCTCATGGTCACGGACCTGGCCAGTTCTTCCGTCCATTTATTCGAAATCGTCCGGTACAGAACACAGTTGCCCTTTTCATCCGTCAGCGCCATCGGACAGGAATCGATTCCTCCGATGGTAAAGGTGACCATCTGCAATTCCGGAAAGGCTCTTCCCATCCCGTCCGCATCCACGATCGGGATGCCTAGGTGTGCACTGGCTGCAATGGGAAGCATGGAATTGACGCCCCCCGCCTCGATGGGGTAAATCGCATCGACCGATCTGCCCAGAAACTGCGTCATCATATTCATTAGGGTCCGGTATTCGTTACCGCCTATCGCTTTTTCCGCCAGAACCGTGGGCGCACCCATCATGGCGATCGCCAGGACCTGCGCATCGTCCTCCAGTTCCTCCGGGTCGATCAGCACTGCCGGCCCTTTCTCCCGAACCGCGCCAATTGCAATCAGCTTCCCGATATACGGATCTCCCCCGCCTCCTGCACCCAAAAGCGCTGCGCCCAGAGCAATGTCTTCAATATCTGTAATATCCAGTTTTCGCATTGATTGTCTCCTTTGTTTACTTTGCCTTTGCCGTTGCTTCTTCAATAGTCATTTCGCCCTGTCCGATCAGCTTCGTCCCGGACAGCAGCTTATATAAGATGATGTACAGCACGAAGGCAATGATGATCCCATCCAGCGCCGGGCTGAAAACAGAGAACACGCCCAGGGTTTCCAGCAGGGCAAATCCACCACCGCAGATCCAGGAAATAATCCCGACCCAGTTGATTCCTTTCTGCGGTGCCCACAATTCTTTCTTCCCTTTGCAAATGACCCAGTAATCCGCCACGATGATCCCTATAATGGGTGGAACCACGGCGCCGATGATGCTGATGTAAGTGTTCAGCACATCCGCCAGTCCCATAATGGCGAAAGCGATACCGATGATGCCGACAATGATCGTAACGATCGGCCGGTTTTTGTCTTTGATGGAAAACATCTTGCACACAGCCAGGCCGGACATATAGGCGTTGCCGGTATTCGTTGTCCATGTCGCCAGAACCAGAACGATCATCGCCACGACCGGCATTCCCAGCCCTGCGAACATGCTGGTCACATCGTAGTTTCCGGTACCCAGCGCCATAATCGCACCTACCAGAATCATCACAGTCGCCGCCGGAAGAACCCCCAGCACAGTGGCTTTCGCCACATCTGCCCGAGACCGGCAATACCGGGTATAGTCCGCATTACAGGTGGCGCCCAGGGCAAACAGCCCGATGACCGTGGAAATCGCGGCCGGCATCGCCATCGCATTGGACGTTACGGTACTGCTGATTGGCCCCCACCCGGTGGTCCCGATGGAATGCACCGCTCCGTAGATGCAAAGAATCAGGAGAAGCGGAACCGCAACATAGTTCAGCACGGACATCCAGCGGACTCCGTAAACGGCGGTCACGCACATGACGGCGCCCCAGATGATGCAGGACAGCCAGAAGGGGAAGGCGATTCCCATGATTTCCATCAGCGTATCAAATGCCATGGCGCAGGTGGCGGTCTGTACGGCAAACCAGCCTGTCTCGGCGATAAAGATCACCAGTGCCATGGAGAAGTTCGCACCGGTCATTCCAAACGCCCGGGTCGACGTCATCGTTGCGTTTAATCCGAGATCGCTGCCGATAATGCCGTCCAGAATCATCAACAGACAGCACACAGCGAAGCCAATGACCGTGGCCCAGAAAATTGAGCCGATCGTTAACGCGCCGGCAAATATTCCTCCCACCATCAGCATCGGAATACAGATCATTGTCCCAATCCAGATAAAAGCGATGCTTCCCCAGGAACGTTTTTCCGATTCCGTGATCTGGGATATGCCCTTATCCTGCTTCACAACAGCATCTTTATTTATTTCATCCATTTGAAATAACTCCTTTCCTGTTATTTTTAACAATAGGAGTATCGTATCGGACGAAAGGCAAAATGTACACTGTCCCATAGACAGAATAACCCTCTTCTTTTTGTCGGTTCAGACAAAAATTCTCCGGCTGGGTATTTCACCTTTAAATATGCTTGAATGGCTTGGATTGAACGGTTATACTGACTTATAACAAAAAGGAAAGGGTGAAAGAAATGAGCGTATCCGTCCATGATTTGTTGAAACTGCCATCTCTCCGGCTGGCCCGCGTAGTCGCAGGGAGACAGTCCTTATCGAAACGCGTGACGTCCATCTCCGTACTGGAATCGGCAGATCCTTCATTACTGGTGGATAATGTCTTTGAACAGGGAGAATACTTTGGAAGCGAGATCGCTATTACCGGCTTTCTGGATTGCCAGGACGACATTGATCTCCAGTGTGCGGCGATCAAACGCCTGTCGGAAGGCGGGGAAATCGGCCTGATTCTTTTTTACGTCGGTGTCTATCTCCCCCGAATCGACCGGCGGGTGATCGAACTGGCAGACCGACTGGGTTTTGTTCTGATTCGAATGCCGGCGTCCAAAGATCTTCGTTATGCGGATGTAATCAGCGATGTCACGGAATGTCTGCACCGGGACCGGGCACAGAGCGATTTCATCGTTTCGGATATCCTGGCGCGGATGTCCACCCTGCCGCTCCATCAACGGACCATGAATTCCGCACTTCGCATGATCAGTGACGCCTTGATGGCCTCCGTTCTTTTGACGGACGGTGCTGATCACCTTCTCAACCTGGCTTGCTGGCCCCAGAGCATCGAAAGCCAGATTCGGGAGAACCTCTCCTCTCTCCTTCGGGCAGCTGTTACAGGCACTGCTCCATCCGGTTATTTTTCCGATACCCGAATCACCGCTTTCTCCGTTACCCCCGATACCGGTGCCGCCATGCAGCTAATTGTTATCCGTCAGGGTCCGGCAATTGAAAATGCGGTGCTGGATCAGATCCGGGATGTGACCCGAATCTGCGCCAACATCTGGGGACAGGGTTATAACAATATTGCCATCAAAGAACTGATCCGGTCCATTTTAGAGGACGATCCGCTGAAGATGAACCGTCTGGCACAGATTTTTCACATCGATATCGCGAATATACATGAGATGTGGATCCTGACCGGAGACACTGAAGACTCCCGGGAAATCCTGAAAAAACACTCGAGTTCTTTGGAAAAAGACCTGAAATCCTGCTGCCGGCTTGTTTTTTCCGATTTTTATGAAAACGACTTTCTGTTGTTTTCCAGCACCGCCTCCTCCCGTCAGGAAGCCGAAACCGTCTCGGAAGAGATGATTACCCTGCTTCGTCTCGAGGAACCCTCCATCACATTGACCCGGTGCAGCAATCTGAAAAACACGACGGAAGTACGAAAAGCCTGGCTTGCCCATAAAAAGTACCGGACGGATGCAAGGAGAATATTTCCCGGTAAATCCCGGTTCAGTTCCGGCCAGGTGAACCTTGCCGGGGAATGCAGGACAATCATCGAAAAAGGGGAAGAGCACATCGCCTCTTACCTGTCGTCTCTTTCTTTCGGGAATACGGTTGAGTCCAAAAGAATCGATGCCGACACCCTTTCCGTCTATATGCTGGACGCGGACTTCAGCATCCCTCAGGCTGCTGAACTCCTTCACGTGCATCCGAATACCGTGAAATACCGTCTGCGGACAACGGACAACCAACTGGGATTTCATCATGATCGCATGCCGGACAATATGCGGCTGTACCTTGCGCTGGCAATACGAAGACTTCTGGAAACATAAAAACCCTTCCCGCCCTTTTTACTTTTTGAATAGTAAAAAGGGCTTGTTTTTACTAACGAGCCTCTGATGGCGGTTTTACTATGTGAATTAGCAAAAAGCTGCCCGCTCCGGAAGAGAGAATAAAAGGATGAAGCCGGGACAGCGAAAAAAGGTATCCCTCAAGGCCTTATTTCATTGACCTTTTGGGATACCTTTTCGTTTTCTTATGCAAACCAGATCCGCTGGATGATCAGAATCGCCAGCAGCGCCGCAATGGCGATGGCGCCGATCAGGTCCAGGTAACTGTATTTCAGGCTGTGGAGTCGGGTCCGGCCCTCGCCGCCCTGATAACACCGGGCTTCCATGGCCATGGCCAGTTCGTCCGCCCTTCTCAGGGAGCCGATGAACAGCGGGATCAGGATGGGCACCAGTCCCTTCGCCCGGGTAATCAGATTCCCGGTCTCGAAGTCCGCGCCTCTGGCCATCTGGGCCTTCATGATCCGGTCCGTTTCCTCCATCAGCGTCGGGATGAACCGCAGGGCAATGGACATCATCATTGCCAGCTCATGAGCCGGCACGCCGATGACCTTGAAGGGCTTCAGCAGGGATTCGATCCCGTCGGTGAGCATGATGGGCTTCGTGGTGTAGGTCAGGATCGACGAAGAGGTGATCAGGAGGATCAGCCTGGACGCCAGGAAGACCGCTGACCGCAGGCCCTGGGTGGTGATGCTCAGAAAACCGATGCTGAAAATGTTGTCTCCTCCCCTGGTCAGGAAGAGGTTCAGCAAAAAGGTCAGGATCAGGATGATGAAGATGGGCTTCATCCCCCGCAGGATGAACTTCAGCGGCACCTTCGACAGCGCCACCACGATAACCAGAAAAGTGACGGTGAAGATGTAACTGGTGAAGTTCACCATGATGAACAGCGCCACGATGTACAGGAGCGTTGCGATAATCTTAAACCGGGGATCCATCCGGTGGATCACGGAATCCCCCGGATAATATTGTCCTAAAGTGATATCTTTCAGCATGTTGTCAGTTCCTCAGAAGGCGAAGGAGAGCCTCCGCTGTCTCATCCATGGTCATTACCGATCCGGGCAGGGAAATGCCCCGCTCCTCCAGCAATTTCGTAAACCGCATGGCCGCCGGTGTCTCCAGGCCGATGTTCTCCAGGAGTTCCCGCTGACCGTAGACTTCCCGGGGAGTGCCCTGAAGCACTACCTTCCCGCGTTCCATGACGATGATCCGGTCAGCGATTTCCGCCATGTCCTCCATATTGTGGGACACCAGGATCACGGTGCAGCCGTCCAGCTCGTGAAGCTTTTCCAGCATGTCCAGGATCTCCCGGTGGGCCTGGGGATCCAGTCCCGCCGTGGGTTCGTCCAGTATCAGTACCGACGGTTTCATGGCCAGCACCCCTGCGATGGCCACCCGGCGCTTCTGCCCGCCGGAAAGCTCAAAGGGGGACCGCCCCGCATACACATCGTATTCGAGGGACACCAGTTCCATGGCGTCCCGGACCCGCCGGTCGATCTCTTCCTCCGTCAGCCCCATTTTCATGGGTCCGAAGGCGATATCCTTTGCCACGGTCTCCTCAAACAACTGGTATTCCGGGTATTGGAACACCAGTCCGACGCGCTTGCGGATCTCCGTCATTTTGATTCCTTTTTCCGTAATGTCGGTGCCGTTCACCCAGATTTTCCCGCTCTCCGGCTTTAAAATGCCGTTGAAGTGCTGGATCAGGGTGGATTTGCCGGAACCGGTGTGCCCGATGATGCCGGCAAAGGCGCCTTCCTCTATTTCAAAACTCACATCGTCCAGGGCTTTCGTTTCATAGGTCAGGCCCTTGTTGTAAATGTGCGTTAAATGTTCAACTTTAATAGACAT
>JAFWFI010000042.1 GCA_017515705.1 Bacillota bacterium | reverse complement strand
CAAAAGCGGGTTGATTTTTTCATCCAGGATCGTTTTTACCTGCTGTTCCATACACAAACTCCTTTTATCTCTATTTTCTCATACCATAGGAAATTGTATCATTTATCGGGACTGAAATCAAGCCCATAAATGAATCCTTTTAGACAGTTTGGAGATGGGAGATTGGAGATGGGAGACCCTCCGGGCACAAAATTCTTCTCCAATCTTCAATCTCCAATCTTCAATCTATTCACGCTCTCGGATGTGCCTTGGCATAAACTTCCTTTAAGTTCTCCTTCTCCGCCGTCAGGTACACCTGGGTGGCCGCTGCTTCTTCGTGGCCCAGAAGCTCCTGCAGGGACTTCAGGTCCGCCCCGTTCTGCAGCATGTGCACCGCGAAGGAATGCCGGAGAATCTGGGGTGTGATGCGCTTTCGGATCCCGGCCTTGTCGGCGTAGTGCCGGATGATCTTCCACAGGCCCTGCCGGGTCAGCCGGTGACCGGTATAATTAATGAAGAGAGCCTGTTCGGACGGATCCGTCAGCATGCTGGCCCGGTCCGTTTCCAGGTAGGCGATCAGCGCTTCCTTGCACAGCCGGCCGATGGGAATGATCCGGCCGCTGCCCTGCTCCGAGCCGCAGGCCACGAAATCCATTTTCAGATTCACGTCCCCCACGTCGAGCATCACCAGCTCGGACACCCGCATGCCGGTGGCATAGATCAGCTCCAGGATCGCCTTGTCCCGGATGCCCTTGCGGCTGCCGTCCGGTTGGGCCAGCAGCAGTTCCACTTCCTCCGGGCTGAGGTACTCCAGAGCCTTTCGCTCCTGCTTCGGCGTCCGGATCTGCTCCGCCGGATTCTCCGTAACGTCTCCCCGGCGGATCAGGAAATTGTAAAAGGACCGTACCGAAGCGACCTTGCGGTTGATCGTGGAAGTGGTCCTTCCGATTTTCTTCAGATACAATACGTATGAAATGACGGTGGCGCTGCTCGCATCCGAAAACCGGTGGATGTTCTTTTCCTTCAGGAATCCGGCGAAGCCCCGCACATCCCTGCGGTACGCCTGCAGGGAATTCCTTGCCATCTTCTTTTCCTGAAAGAGGTACGCCTCAAATTCTGCTAATATACTCTCCATTTTAAGCTCCGAATATTCACGTCGTACTTATATTTTATAGTTCGACTCCATTATACTCCTGTTTGGGGAGAAATAAAAGAGGAGATTGGAGATGGAAGATTGGAGTTGGAAGCTGGAAGCCAAAAAAGATCCTTCGCTTTGCCCGGGATGACGTTTATCTGTCATCCTGAGGCTGAAAGCCGAAGGATCTCATTACTCTTCAATCTCTAATCTTCAATCTCATTTATACCTTTGCAGGAATTCCCGGAATACCGCCACCGCCGCCGGATTGTCGTCGATGAAGTAGGACCGGGCGATGTTCCCCTTGGAATCCAGGTCACGGCCGTCCCACCAGATGGCCACCTTGATCCGGCTGTAGTTGGGGATCTGCAGGAACATATCCCGCACCCAGGCCGCCTTGTCTCCGCCGTAATTGCTGCAGGCGAATTCGGTGATCATGAAGGGCTGCGAGAACCAGGCGTCGTACTGCCAGTAGAAGGCGTCGTAGATCTTCTTGAAGCTCCGCCAGGTCTCACCGCTGTAATAGGAACCGGTGTTGTAGCCGGTGAGCCCGATCACGTCCACGTATTCATCCCCCGGATAATAGCTCAGAGCATGGTTCCAGGTGTAATTCGGGAAGGCCCGTTCGTTGGGGTTGAAGACCCAGATGGTGTTGGGCAGGGCGCCCTCTTCCCGGAAGATCTCGTATACGTATTTATAGAAGGCGACGAACAGCTTCGTGTCCTTGGAGGTGTGGTAGGCCGAATAGGGGCACCAGTCTCCGTTCATTTCGTTGCAGAGCCGGAAGAGGACCGGCTTCTTGCTGTTGGCCACGATGGCAGCATACTGGTGCAGGAAGGTATCGTGCTTCCCGTCCAGGCAGTCCATCAGCATGTTCCCGCTGCTCTGGCCCGGCGTCTGCAGGGTCAGTTCCACGGTCCGCTTCTCATCCGCCGCGTTCTGCAGCACCGTCTGCAGCTTGGGCAGGTCGGTGTTGATGTTGGTGTAGTACAGCAGGAAGGGGAAGGTGTAGTCCAGCTTGGCTTCCTTGTTCTTCAGGTTAATGAAGGAGAAAGGCGCCATGGGCTCGAAAATCCCCCAGGTCAGCTTGTAGCCGCCAAAGTAATCGTTGTAAAACTTCTTGGTTTCACTGTTCCAGTGATTGTTCTCCAGCCACTGGGTCTTGGTGTTCACGGCCGCAGCCGTCTTGTTCACCCACTTCAGGGTGTTCATGATGGAGATGTAGGATTTGGTTCCCGCCGTGTCGAAGGGCTTCGTGCTCTTGAAGAAGAAGGTCAGCACTTTGGAATTCGACACCTTGACGTCCACGCAGGCATAGTAGTTCTTGTCGCCGGGGACCTTGGACAGTTTCGCCCGGGACCATTCCAGCACGTAGGAACTCTTGCCGCCAAAGGTCATGTAGCCGGAATAAAGCCGTCTGTAAGTGGAACCGTCGTTGATGAACTTGTTCCCGTAATTAATGTAGGAAGCGTAGTCCGATGCGCCGCTGATGGGCTGATTGTAGATCTCCAGGGTGAGTTCATCGTTTTCCAGCACTGTCCGGAATTCCGAGAACTGCATGTCCACGCCCATGGTCCGCTGGACCATGATCCGGTATCCGTCCACCAGGTTGGTGAAGTATTTACTGTAGTAATTGATTTCCTGGGTCTGATAAAGTCCGCTGGGATCGGTGACCACGTCCGTGCCCGGGTCCGGGTCGTCCGGCGGGTCGGGGTCGTCTGGGTTATCCGGCGGATCCGGGTCATCCGGCTGCTCCGGATAGAAATCCTGCGAGTCGGCGTAGGTCAGATCCGTCAGGAAGGACACGCTGTGGGTCTCGTGGTAGTAATTGACGGCAAAGTCCACCAGGGAGGCGATGTCCCTCAGCTTCACATAGTTGTAGTCGTCCACCACGTAGGCTTCGATCTCCACGGGTTCGCCGTTCAGCCAGATCTCCGCCGTGCCTTTTACCGCCGTGGGATTCTCCGAAGGCTGCCAGTTTTCGTCCTCCGTGCCGTCGGGCTCATAATCCTGGTCCAACGTCAGGTTGACCCGCTGGTTTTCCTCGTCCCACTCCACCTGGAAGTGTTTCTCGGTTCCCTTCAGGCTTTCCGCCAGGTCCCTTAATTTAAAATAGTTGTGATTGCCGATGTTGTAGCCCTTGATGTCCACAGGGGTACCGTTGACATCGATGGGGTTGGAAACGTGGGTCGCGCCTTCCGCAAAGACCAGCGTCCCCGCCAGAACCACCACGCTCAGCGTTATCAGTAATACCAGTAGTTTTTTCATACTCATTTTATCTCTAACCTTGCCAAAGCGATCCCTGTCGCGGTCTTCCCGTCGTGGATCTCGCCCGTTTTAATCATTGCCAGTAACTCGTCCAGTGTATATTCTTCCACTTCAATGACTTCCGTTTCATCGAAGTCCGTCTCACCCGGGGTCAGTCCCTGAGCCAGATAGATATGGATGTATTCATTCGTAAAGCCCGCCGTCGGATAATATTCCGTCAGCTGGGTCCAGTTTTCCGCAGTATAGCCGGTTTCTTCCTTTAACTCTCTTTTCGCGGATTCCAGCGGTTCCTCGCCGGGATCCATCAGCCCTGCCGGGATCTCCAGCAGTTCTTCCTGTACCGCTACACGGTACTGCCGGACCATGACGATCTTCCCGTCGTCCTTGACCGGGACCACCGCCACCGCGCCGCTCTTTTCCACGATCTCCCGCTTGGCGGGGAGGCCGTTGGCAATCACGTCCTTTACCGTCAGGCGCAGGATCTTTCCGTCGTAGATGGTCTTTGAATTGGTAATAATCTCTTTCATCGTCTCTCCGCCCCCGGCAAACGTTATTCCTGCTGTATTCATTCCCCCTCGGACGCTTTCGCTCAGGGCCCTCACGCAGCGGTACTAAGCTCTGTCTTCGCCTTCGGCTCGCCAATCGCTAAGGACCGGCGTTCGGGACTGCCTCGGGGAAATGATACAGCATCTGTTTCGTTTGCCTATGATTCTGCTATTATTCTATATTGATAGACTAAGTATGTCAAGTTCTATTTTTATTGAAAGCCTTATTTCTGTGCGTCATACCCCGCAACTGCCAGTGCTGCGTTGAATACCGCACTGCGCATACCCTGCTGTTCCAGGATGCGGACTGCTTCGATGGTGATACCGCCGGGGCTGCAGACCATGTCTTTCAGGATGCCCGGGTGGAGTCCGGTCTCCAGAACCATTTCCGCGGAGCCCTTGACTGCCTGGGCCGCAAATTTATATGCCGGTTCACGGAACATGCCCGCCTGTACGCCTGCGTCTGCCAGCGCTTCGATGAACATGAAGACATACGCCGGGGAGCTGCCGCTGAGTGCGGTAACCGCCGGGATCAGCCGTTCTTCCATTACTTCGCATTTTCCGCAGGAATTGAAGATCAGTTTCGCTTTTTCAACGTCTTCTTCCGTCGCATTCGCGTTGGGAGACAGGGAAGCCATGCCTTCGCCGACCATTGCCGGTGTGTTGGGCATTACCCGAACGATCCGGGCGTCCTTGCCCAGGTACTCTTCCAGTTCCTCGATGGATGTGCTGGCCACGATGGAAACGAAGAGCTGGTCTTTGCGGATGGAATCCTTGATGCTCTCGAACATCTTGCCGAAGAAGATCGGTTTTACGGCAAATAATACGGTGTCGCAGTTTTCCACAACGCCTTTATTGTCGGTAGCGGTAATGCCGGTATCCGCTACTACTTTGTCCAATGTTGCCTGATTGACATCAGCGCCGAATACGCCTTCCGGACCGTTGGCCTTGACATAGCCTCTTAAAATCGATCCGCCCATGTTGCCTGTTCCGATAAATCCTAATTTCATAACACGCCTCCTAAACAATTATTGTTTGGTTTCGTCTAACAATACGTTATCAATTTAGTTTACCGCAGATAGCCCCGAGTTTCAAGGTCTGTAATTTTACGTTATCATTTCAGGAATATGAAGCTTTTCGTAACAATTCCTTTTCCCCGCCTTTTGCGAGACTGGAATTTTTGGCAAAAAATTACCCTTTGCCGGTAGGGGGTAACGAAACAAATTCTTTAAAATTTGAATTTGGAAAATTTTTTGCTTTTTATGTAAAAAATACTTGAGTTTCTTTCCCGATTTGTTTATAATCAGGGTGTGGTTATCCTGAAGATAACCTCATTAATCTCTAATCCCAATACCCCTTTTGACAAAGCAAGCCTTCCCCGGCTTGTTTTGTTTTTACCCCGAAAAAAGAGAGGGAATGTTTTATGTATATTACCGAAAACCGGGTCGCCGGTTACGACGCCCTGCTTCCCCAGATCAGTCCGTATTTTGAAGGCTTTTCCGCCGCTGTGGTGGACATCGAGACAACCGGTCTGTCCGCCGCCCGGGACGCAGTGTTTCTCATCGGCGTGCTGACCCGGGATGAAAAGGGGCTGAAAGTCACCCAGTTCCTGGCGGCCTCCCGGGAGGAGGAGCCGGAGATCCTGGCGGCATTTTTTGATTTTATCCGGCCCTTCGAACTGATCCTGAGCTACAACGGCACGTCCTTCGACCTGCCGTTCCTGAATAAACGCAGCCGCCGGCACCGGATGCAGCACCGCATCGATCCCTGCCGGTCCGTGGACTACCTCCGGCTGTTCCGGACTTCCTACCTGCCCGGCATTCTGCCGGACCTGAAGCTGAAGACCGTGGAAAAGCTGGCGGGGGTGGACCGGGAGGACACCATCTCCGGCAAGGACTGCATCGCGATGTTCCGGGCCTTTTCCGAAAAGAACGACCGGCTGGCGGGCAAGAAGGTGCTGCTGCACAACTTTGAAGACCTGTCCTGCTTTCCGGCGCTGGACAAACTGATCCGGAAGATCGACCTGCACGCCGCGCTGATGAAGACCGGCTTTCCGGTGCGTTCCGCCTCCCACGGCATCTTCTTTGTCCGGGAGATCAAATGCTCCGGCGATGCGATCCTGGCACGGGGAGACCTGCCGGACTGCGCCTTCGACCTGGACTACTACGGGGAGGACTTTACCCTGCGGGCGGACAGCATGGCAGACCGGTTTGAACTGGACGCCGCAATGCCTTCCGCAGACGGGCTTCCGCCCCGGGAAATCAACGCCCGGATCCGGGAAATCCTGGTTTCGGTTTGAGAGAAAAATTACGGCTGAGATTGCTTCTGCAGACCCGAAACCCGGAAATCTTTTCTCTGAAAAGAATTTCACCTGATATATACTTTTCCTGCGGTTTATGATATAATGCACTCAACAGATAAGAGAACGGAAGAAATTATCGGCTAAAAGAATCGACTGAGTAAAGGAGGTCATTATGAACACCATTATCACCATTGCGAGAGAGTACGGTTCCGGCGGACGGATCATTGCCCACAAGTTAGCAGAACAGCTGGGCTATGAATTCTATGACGAAGAGCTGATCGAAATGGCGGCAAACAAAATGGGCTTCTCCGAAGAGTACGTAAAAGAGAACGAAGAACAGAAGAACTTCTCCTTCCTCTCCAATTTCTACTCCATCCCCGGGGAACTTCCGGTGTCTGACCAGATCTTCATCGCGGAATCCAACGCTATCCGCGAAGCAGCGGAAAAGAGCAACTGTATTATCGTCGGCAGATGTGCTGACTATGTACTGAAAGACCACCCGAGATGCCTGAACATCTTCGTTCACGCTCCCATCGAGGAACGGGCGCGCCGTGTATTCGAAGTATATGACGAAGATGCGCCGAACATCCAGGCCCACATCCAGAAAGTGGACAAGCGCCGGGCATCCTATTACAACTACATGACCCAGCAGAAATGGGGTCAGGCAGAGAACTATGACCTCTGCATCAACAGCAGCCTGGGAATCGATCTGACCGTTATGATGATCAAAGCTGCAGTTGAAGAATTCGAGAAAAAAGATCTGGAGGAATAATTGACTGACATGGAGAATACCAAACCGGGTCCTTCTCCTGTACCGGCTGAAAACAAAATGGGGGTCATGCCCATCGGGAAACTGGTCGTGACTATGTCCATTCCCATGATGATCTCCATGCTGGTTCAGGCCATGTATAACATCGTGGACAGCGTATTCGTTGCACAGGTCAGCGAGAACGCCCTGACGGCGGTTTCACTGGCTTTCCCAATCCAGAACCTGATGATCGCGGTGGCGATCGGTACCGGGGTCGGCGTCAACGCTCTGTTGTCCAAGAGTCTGGGCGAAAAAAACTTCTTTATGTCCAACAAAGCAGCCAACAGCGCATTGCTGTTGGCTTTCTTGAGTTGGATTCTTTTTGTGATCATCGGCCTCACCGTCACCCGGCCGTTCTTCGTGATGCAGACGAATGTCACGGAAATCGTCGATTACGGGTATCAGTACCTGGTGATCTGCAGCGTCCTGTCGATTTTCGTCTTCCAGGAAATCGCAGTGGAGCGCTTGCTGCAGTCGACGGGCAAGGCCATGCTCTTCATGATCGTCCAGGCCGTGGGCGCCGTGACCAACATCATCTGCGACCCGATCCTGATCTTCGGGCTGGGGCCCTTCCCTCGTATGGAAGTGGCCGGCGCCGCCATCGCAACGGTCTTCGGCCAGTTCGTCGGAATGGTCGTGGGCTTTGTCCTGAATGAAAAGTACAATAAGGAAGTAACGCTGAAGTTTTCCGAAATCATCAAGCCCTACCCGCCCGCCATCAAGCGGATCTACCTGGTAGGCGTCCCCTCCATCATCATGGCGTCCGTGGGCTCTGTCATGGTCTTCGGGATGAACAAGATCCTGATCGCCTTCAACACCACCGCCACGGCGGTCTTCGGGGTATACTTCAAGCTCCAGAGTTTCTTCTTCATGCCAGTGTTTGGCCTGAACAACGGGCTGGTGCCCATCATCGCTTACAACTACGGGGCCAAGCGCGGCGACCGGATGAAAGAAGCCGTCATCGTCGGAATGAAGCTGGCCTTCGGCATCATGGCTGTGGGCACGGCGATCTTTATGCTGTTCCCGAAGTTCCTGCTGAAGATGTTCAACGCTTCGGACAATATGATCGCCATCGGCATTCCCTGCCTGCGGATCATCAGCATCGTCTTCGTCTTTGCCGCCATTGCCATCGTCGCCGGATCCACTTTCCAGGCGGTGGGCAACGGCTTCATGAGCATGTGGGTATCGGTGCTGCGGCAGCTGGTGATTCTGCTGCCGGCAGCTTTCCTGCTTTCCCGGCTGGGTAACGTCGACCTGGTATGGTGGTCCTACCCCATCGCCGAGATCGGCTCGCTGGTGCTGAGCCTGATCTTCCTGAGCAAAATCGTCAAGGAAAAAATGGATCCGCTGGATCCTACCGGCAACATGGGATTGCTCCCAAAACGTTAAAATAATAAAGCCCCGAAAGGGGCTTTTTTCATGCCCGGAAACACAAGGCCATATCCCCACCAATCCGCCATGTCGCAGGAATAGGCGGGAACCCGACCTAGTCGGAGGCCCCCTCACAGCACAAAACTCCCCACTTTCACTTTGTTATGCAGTAATAGTGGGGAGAAGTTTGCTCTTTATGGCTTAAATCCGGAGCGGCTTTCCCCACTTTTGCTCTGTTAATAAGCAAAAGTGGGGAGGGATTTCGCTCTCCAAGCCCTAATATCGTGACCATTTTCCCCACTTTCACTTTGTTATGTAGTGAAAGTGGGGAGGGAACTGCAGGTCATGCGGTTTTATTGGCCCAATTCTTCCCCTCCAATCCCTCGAATCGCGGCTTTAGGTGGGAGGCAACTAGTGCGCGTCTCCTTTCGGAAATCCGAAATAGCCGCGAATCAGCTTCAGCACAGACTGCAGGTCCGTACTGCCATCGGGTCCGTCGCAGGTCACAATCAGGTTCTTCGGCACATAGATGCCGTTTCTGAAATATAGCTCCATTTTCCGTTGATCATTTCTTACATATTCGGGATCATTCATCATCCCCTTTTGTTCCCAGAACACGACCTCCTGCGGCCTTTGAAAAATAGTGAAATCAGGGTATGCGTCAACCTCCTGCCCATTCTCATCGATCAATACCAGTCTTTTCTCATAACAAAATTCCAGATCGGTATAATGGTAGAGCGCCTCTGCAATCATTGCCTCTCCCTTGGATCGAACCCGCAAGCCAAAAGTTGTAGAGTGTTTGAGTTCCAGGGGCGAGGATGTTTTTTCAGATTCCCTGAAACGATTCTTCCCCTGAGCCGACGGCAGAATCAATCCGTTTTTTTCACAGAACTCCCGGGCGTACTGATACGTTTTCGGTAAACCGCTCATGACGTTTTCCGGATCAAATTCCTGATAAGCAGCCAGAAAAGCAGCCAACGCTTTATCGTTTCTCTCCAATATTTTCAGAGACTCCGTCGCAAATCGGTCCCGCAGCAGCATTGGAATTATCTCCTGGGATTCCCTGTCTATATATTTACGCTGACCACTCCCCTTCCTTTTTATATAGAACTCCATGCCTCCATTCGATCTGCGTTTGCCAATCAGCATATTTCCATCGTCGCCGATTCGTAAGCCCCTCATCTTCGCCTGAAGCATTTCCATCTTTCTTTTCTCCTGATAAGCCAACTCTGACAAGTTCATTGATTCATCTCCTCCCAATATTTTCTAGTGCCAATATTATACATCATCCATCGCAGAATGAATACTATTATTTTCCTTTCTTATTAATATTTTGTATTCCTATATTCTCTAACACATTAGCAATCCCCACTTTTGCGCTGATACTAAGCAGAAGTGGGGAGAATGTCTCTCTCTAAGGCTTAATTCTGAAGCGGCTTTCCCCACTTTCACTTTGTTACGTAGTGAAAGTGGGGAGAAAACTGCTGGTCATGCGGTTTTATTGGCTCATTTCTTCCCCACCAATCCCTGGATTCGCAGCTTTAGGTGGGAAAAACATCTTGCCGGAGTGTCCTCAACAACACAAAACTCCCCACTACTACTCTGTTATCAAGTAATAGTGGGGAGAATTATGCTCTTTATGGCTTAAATCCGGAGCGGCTTTCCCCACTTTTGCTCTGTTAATAAGCAAAAGTGGGGAGTGTTTTGCTCTCTAAGGCTTAATTCCGGGGGCAAGTTTCCCTCGGCCCTTTTTTCTATGTCCGGTTTAGTAAACCACAACCGTGGTGCCGTTGGGCACGTTATTGTAGATCCACTCAATATCTTCCTTCTGCATCCGCACGCAGCCGTGGCTCAGCGGATATCCGACGCCGTTGCTGGCACCGGAAAGCAGTGTCGTGGTTCCCGGTTTGTACAGCCGGGAGTGCATTGCGAACCCGCCGCCGTAGAACCGGACGACCGGCTTCACGGTGTAGGTGTTGAACGCCCAGGCGGACTGCTTGTAAGTGGTCTGCCAAACCCCTCTCGGGGTGTTGTCTTTGATGCCGGTGGAAACCAGCCCACTGCGAATCATCTTCCAGTTGCCCTTGCTGCCTTCAAAGACCATGGTGTGCTGGGTACCGATGTTGACCCAGATCAGGTACTTGGAGGAGCTGGAGTAACCCTTGTAGTTGACGAAGATCTCCTTTTCCTGCTTCGTCAGGTCGTGGTCAATGGCCCACTGGGTCGTGCGGTTTCCTTTGTATGTCGTAGTCACCTTGTTGATGACCTGCCCGTACAGGCCGGACTTGTCCACAGTGGTCTTGGCTGCCGGGGCTTTCACCACCTGGGCTTCCCCTTCCGCCGTGGTATACTGCACTTCTGCGCTGATGGAGTAGGTGTCCGGCGCAGAAAGTTCATACGGCACGTAGTAATTCAATGCGATGTCCTTCGACGGCGGCAGGCTCACCTGCTCGGTGACGGACTTGCTGCCGTTAACGTACCAGACGACATTGACCAGCTTGCCTGCAGGCGCATTGGTCAGGTTCAGCTTCGCCACCATGTAAGCGCCCGGATTGACCTTCGTGGGCAGGCTGACCGATGCGGTCATGCTCTTGATCCCTTCATCAATGATCTCTTCCACCGAGCCCTGAGCTACGGTGATGGAACCGGACTTGGTGTATCTGGTGGTCTTGGTCACGTTCCCCTCGCCGGAAACCGTGTTATTCTTGCCTTCCACGATCAGGTTTTTAACATTGGAGTTAATGACGACCGTGTTGTTCTGGCCGTAGATCTTCACAGCATCCGCATTTGCACCGCTGTTCAGAACCACGGTATTGTTGCTGCCTAAAATGGCAACGTTGCCGGCTTCGTTTTCCAGGGTCACCACCCGGCCGTCGCCGGTAATGCCCACCTTGTTTCCGGCAGGTTTCAGGGTCACCGTTCCGCTGCCGTCACCCACGACGGTATTGCCGATGGCGACGCAATCCAGGTCCACGTTGCCGCTGCGTGCGGAAATCACCAGTTTATCGATTAGGGAACCCTTGAGCTGCAGTTTTGCCAGGTTGTCCCCACGGATGACTAAGCGCGGGACTCTGACCGTATTGAGATCCACGGTATCGATGTCCGTGCCGGTCCACACATTCGCATGGGTCTCCGTGTTCGCCTGCGTTACGGCGCCGCCGGAAATCAGCGCATCATTGGTCACTGTGCCGAAATCCGTAATCTCCGAAGTATTCAGGTAATCCTCGATTACCCGGTAGAGGATGGTAACGAATTCCGCCCGGGTGATGTCGTAATCCAGCATCAGGATGTTTTCCCAGCCCTGGATGTAATTATCGTTCACCAGTGTGGCGAAGATCCGTTTGTCCACGTTGTCCAGTGTCTTGAAATCCTCGTATTGCGACGCTTTCGTCAGGTCCGGATCCGCATCCGCCAGTTGGAATGCGTCTGCCATCATCACGATGGCATGGCGCCGGAGCATCTTGTCATTGAGCCCGGCTACATCATTGTTGGTGATGATTCCCAGTGCCAGGGCTTTGGACGCCGCGTCCTTGTACCAAACGTCGTCTCCCAGAGAAACTGCCTGGGACTGTGCCGTGGGCAGGATCCGGGTCAGGATGGTGATCATCTGTGCGCCGGTGATTTTGGTATCCGGCTGCATCGTACCGTCGTCGAAGCCCTTCAGAAGGCCGTCGTTAAACGCTTTTTCCAGATAAGCCTTTGCCCAGTGGTCCTTAACGTCCGGATACTGGTCAAATCCGGCAGGTTCCGGTTCCGCCGCAGCGGTTACCTCCGCCGGTTCTCCCGCCTCTTCCTCCGGATCTGCAGGCACTCCCTCCGGATTTTCAGAGGCCGTTGTCTCATCCGCCGGAGCGGCTGCGGGTTCTTCTTCCTCATCACCGGTGACTGCCGGAGTCTCCTCGAGATCTTCCGCCGTCACAATCGCATCATCGGAAGCGGGATCCATGCTTTCCGCCGGCTCCGCAAAGGAGAAGCAGCTGGCCGTAATGACCATGGACAAGCAAAGCGCCCACGCCAGGATTCGTTTCATTTTCGTGTTTTTCATTATCAAACCCTTCCCTTTTTCAGTTATTTATTCGACCGGTTCGAAGACATCCGCTCCCTGTCTGCACAGCGGGCAGGTGAAATCCTCCGGTAAAACATCGCCTTCATAGACGTATCCGCAGATCGTGCAGACGAAGCCCTTGGAGCTCTTCACTTCCGGTTCGGGTTCCGCCGGTCCCTGGCAGAGTTCTGCCGCCAGGTCCTCGAT
>JAFWFI010000041.1 GCA_017515705.1 Bacillota bacterium | reverse complement strand
GCCGGCGGCTTCACAGTCCGCCTTCACGGACTCCGCCCCGGCGGTATTGCCGGCATAGATCAGCGCCACATTGGCTCCCGCCGCGGCAAATCGCCGGGCGATGGCCGCGCCGATGCCGGAGGAAGCCCCGGTAATCAGGGCTGTTTTGTCTTTCATATCTTCAGTCTCCAGTCTGATACGTCTCTTCCGCATTCACGGCTTTGACGCTTCCGTCGATTTTTTTCACGAAACCGCAGAGGGTGTCCCCCGGTCCGGCTTCGATGAAGGTGTCTGCGCCGCTGCGGATCATCTCTTCCACGATCTGCTGCCAGCGGACCGGATGGTCGATCTGGTTCTTCAACAGAATCGCCGGTTTTTCCTCGTATACACTCCCGGTAAAGTTGGAATACAGCGGGATCCGAAGGTCCTCGAAATCCACCGTTTCCAGCACTTCGCCGAAATCCGCCGCCGCCCGGGCCATAAAGGGCGAATGAAAACCCCCGGCGACCCGAAGGGGGATCGCCCGGCCGCCCGCCGCCTTGACGGCTGCTGCAAAGTCCTTCATTTCATCCGCGGCGCCGGCTACCGTCAGCTGCCCCGGACAGTTATAATTCACCGGATAGACCTGCCGGAATTCCCGGCAGATGTTCTCCACTTCTTCGTTGCTCAGCTTCACCACAGCGGCCATCTTCGAACCGGCCGCATCGGCGTCCCGCTGCATCAGTTCTCCGCGGCGGCACACCAGTTCGAAACCGGTCTTGAAATCCACCGCGCCCGCATAGGTCAGCGCCGCCACTTCCCCCAGGGAATAGCCGGCGGTCATGTCCGCCCGGATCCCCTTTTCCTGAAGGGCTGCCGCTGCCGCAAGTTCAACGGTGAACATGCAGGGCTGGGTGTTGGATGTCAGGGACAGTTCCGCCGTATCCGCCGTAAAGCACTGGTTAGAAGTCCCGGGTCTGATGGCATCCGCCTGTTCAAACACTGCCCGGGCTGCTGCCGAGGAATCGTACAGTTCTTTGCCCATGCCGGTGTGCTGGGTGCCCTGACCCGAAAACAGGAACGCTATTTTACCCATTTTGCGCCCTCCTTCAGATAGTTCTCCGCTTCTTCGCAAACTTCCTTCAGGATCTCCGCGGCAGGCTGCTCCTTCGAGAGCATCGCCGCCACCTGGCCCGCCAGGAAACTGCCTTTTTCGGCGTCCCCGTCCTGAACCGCTGCCCGAAGGGCGCCTTCACCCTTCTTTTCCAGTTCCTCGTCGGAGATGTCCGTATATTCCAGTTTGGCATATTCCCGGGTAAAGGGCGTTTTCAGCCCCCGTACCGGATGCCCCAGCCGCCGGCCGGTGACGATGGTATCCAGGTCCTTCGCCTTCAGCAGCCGCTGCTTGTAATTCTCATGGATGCTGCATTCATCCGCCAGGAGAAAACGGGTCCCCATCTGGACGCCTTCCGCCCCCAGCATAAAGGCCGCAGCCATTCCCCTGCCGTCCGCCACGCCGCCGGCCGCGATCACCGGCAGGTCCACGGCATCGCAGACCTGGGGCACCAGCGCCATAGTGGTCAGTTCGCCCACGTGGCCGCCGCTCTCCGTACCCTCTGCGATCAGGGCCTCCGCCCCGACACGGACCATCAGCTTCGCCATGGCCACGGAAGCCACCACCGGGATCATTTTGACTCCGGCCGCCTTCCAGGCCTTCATGTATTTCAGCGGATTCCCGGCGCCGGTCGTGACGACCGCCACTTTTTCCTCCGCGATCACTTTCGCCACTTCATCCGCAAAGGGGCTCATCAGCATCACGTTCACGCCGAAGGGCTTGTCCGTAATGGAACGGGCGATCCGGATCTGCTCCCGAACATAGTCCGCCGGGGCATTCCCCGCCGCGATGATCCCGAGACCGCCGCCTTCGGAAACGGATGCCGCCAGCTTCCCGTCAGCGATCCATGCCATTCCGCCCTGGAAGACCGGATATTCGATCCCCAGGAGTTCATTGATTCTCGTCCGGATCATGGCCTAGCACTTCTCTTCGATGTATTTGACCAGCTCGCCAACGGTTTCGATCTTGTCGGCCAGTTCGATTTCCTTGTCCAGCTTGTCTTCCAGTTCCATCACCATCTCCACCATGTCCAGGGAATCGATTCCCAGGTCTTTAAAGGTGCTGTCCATCGTGATTTCTTCTGCGTCCATTTCCATCTTGTCTGCGATCAGTTCCTGAATTGCTTCAAATACCATTTTATTACCTCCGATTATCTTATTTTTCTCTTCTTTCCCGGGTTTTTGCCGTATGAAACACACGCAAAAATCCATTAAATCATTTTATCATCTGCCATGTCTGCCGTCAAGATGAAGACCATTGAAAAGAGCTCCCTTCTCAGGAAGCTCTTCTGTGATCCATTCGTTTTATTGCCGCTTATGCTTCGGTCCTGCTTTCCGCCTCGCCGATCAGGCTTTCCAGTGTCGCAAACAGGGTATCCGGTTCCACCGGCTTGCTCAGGTGGGCGTTCAGGCCCGCCTGCAGGCTCCGCTCCACGTCCTCGTCGAAGGCATTCGCCGTCAGGGCGATGATGGGGATGATCTTCGCATCCGCCCGGCCCGACGTCCGGATCTTTTCGGTGGCCGTCAGCCCGTCCATTTCCGGCATCCGCATATCCATCAGCACCGCATCGTAATAGCCTTCCGGCTGGGACAGGTATTTCTCCACGGCGATCCTGCCGTTTTCCGCATGGTCGGCTTCCATCTCCCGCATCTTCAGGACTTCCTTCATGATCTCCGCATTGACGATCATATCCTCCGCCAGCAGGATCCGACGTCCCTTCAGGTCCGCTTTATAGACTGGGCCTCTGACAACAGCGCTCTTCCGCTGGATGGCACGGCCGAATTCTTCCATGACATTAGCGGCAAACAGCGGTTTGGCAACGAAACTGTCGACACCCGCACTCAGTGCTTCCTCCAGAACATCATCCCATTTATATGCCGTCAGGATGATGATCGCGGAATCATTGCCGACGATCTCCCGAATCAAACGGGTTGTCTCCACACCATCCATCTCCGGCATCTTCCAGTCGACCAGAATAAGATTGTAAGGGCTCCGACGTGCGTGACGCAGCCGTACCATCTCGATGGCCTCTTTCCCGGAGAAACAGATCTCCGCCCCGATGCCGATGGATTCCAGCACCAGCTTCGCATGTTCACAGGCCACCTCGTCGTCATCCACCACCAGGACGCTGAGTTCCTGAGGTTGGATGTTGCTGGTAACCGTTGAACGCTGTTCCCGTTCATCGTTGGAGAGCGTTACGGTAACGACAAAGGTACTGCCCTTTCCTTTTTCACTCTCTACCTCGATCTTCCCATTCATCATCTCCACGATGTTCTTCGTGATGGCCAATCCCAGCCCGGTGCTCCCGAACTTATTGGTGGAAGAAGAATCTTCCTGAGCAAAGGCGTCAAAGATCTTCGGCAGGAATTCCTTTTCCATCCCGATGCCGGTATCCCGGACCGTAAACTGCAGCGTGGTTTTATCCTCAAACTGAGCCGTACGCTTCACATCCAGATGGATCTCGCCGCCCTCCGGCGTGAATTTCACAGCATTGCCCAAGATATTCAAAAGCACCTGCTTCAGTTTCACACTGTCGCCGATGTAGTAATCATCCACCTGCCCGTTGATCTTGCATTCATAGTGGAGGCCGTTGTCCTGGCACTGACCACTGATCATGGTATTGATCTGCTCCAGCAAGTGGGAGAAGGAGAATTCTTCATTGTTCAGTGTCAGCCGTCCCGACTCGATTCGGGACATATCTAAAATATCATTGATCAGATCCAACAGATGTCTGGCGGAATGCCCGATCTTCTCCAGGCTGTCCCGGGTCTTTTGAGGCACACCGGGGTCACTGAGTGCGATGCTGTCCAGACCGATGATGGCGTTCATCGGCGTCCGGATCTCGTGGCTCATATTGGACAGGAACGCCGTCTTCGCCTTATTGGCTTCTTCTGCCTGGGCCAGGGCCTCGCTGAGGGTCCGGTTCAGGTCCATGGATTCCCGGGTCTCTTTATCCACATTGGTGAAGCCTACGCCGACGGCGTGGACGATGTTGTCATCCCGATCTTCCGCCCGGCGGACCCCCGCCATCCGAAGGAGTTCATAGGATTCCACCCCGTCATTCTCCACCAGATACCGATAGGAAATGATCAGGTTCTTCTCCAGTCCTTTCCGTACGGTATCCGGGTCGATGAACTGAAGGAATCCCTCCCGATAGCTTTCCACCACCCGTTCATAGGCATATTCTGTAAAGGCTTTCCGGAAGTCGAAGTGCTCTCTGTCCGTCAGGGCGTTCTTCGCCTTCGGGTCGGACCGATAGCAGATCCCTTCTCCGGTGTCCAGATCCACATAGTACACGCTTCGGTAATCGGAGGCCAGGGCCGTGATCATCTTGTCCTGTTCTGCCCGTAGTTTTTCCTGTTCCAACAGCTGCTCCTGGAGGGCCAGCCGCTGCTCCAGTTCTTCCCGCTTGATCCGATTTTCCGTATCGATCGTTTCCCTTTCCAGGACCATCCGGGCATTCCGTCGGAGCTGCCCCATCATCACGCCAAAGAAGGCAAGCAGTACCGCCCCGGTCAGGATGGTCTGAAGAAGGCTCCGCCTCGTCAGGCCCCTGGAGATCGAGCTGATCTGGTCGCTGATGACGCTCTCCCGGATCAGATAGGTCAGCATCCAGTCCGTGCCCTCTACCGGGATATAGAACATGGTTTCCTGAATATCGTCATAGGAAAAGGAAATGATCCCTTCTTTTCCATTTTTGAAGTCCTCTGCCATCTGCTCCACGGAGTATCCCCGTTCCGGTTCCGAGTGCTTCATGGCTTCCAGCAGATTTGTGTCGCTGGAAAGCCCGCCCAATACCACATTGGAGAGGGAGATCCCGTCTCTGGAATACAGGTTGCAGAAAGTGGTCTCGTTGGTGTCCGGCTGAAGAGACACGCCCTCCAACAGCTTCTTCATTTCCATTTCGGTAAAGCAGGCGATGAACTCCTGTCCCTGGAACGGGATCGGATCCACAGGGATCGCGATGATGACCTTTTTGTCCTCCTGTTCCAGGTCTTTGGCGTATATCACCGGCTCCTTCAGGGATTTATAGTCAAATTCATAGGTGTCGATATCCTCCTTGTTACCGGAAGCAGTATAGATCAATCCGCCCTCATCCACAAAGGCGAATTTGTCCAGTTCGAAGGTCTGCTTCATCCGCGCCTGGAAGTCTCTAAGACTTTCCGGACTGCTGAGGTCCTCATCCTCCATCATGCTGATCGCCGTTTCCATATACTTGATGTTGGTATTCAGATTAGACACGATTACCTGTTCCCGACGTCCGGCCAGCTCGTCCAGATAGAGCATACTGACTTCACGGACAGTCTGTTCATTGGCCTCCCGGGTCGCCTGACCCATCCAGATGGTTTCCAGGATCATGATCGCCGCCAGGATCATCACACCAATGACGACAAAACGTAGGAGCCGGTTCTGTTGATTCATCTCAGTCTTCCTTTCCGCCCCGGTTTTTCCGGGATATTTATGTTAAATCAAGAAATTTCTCTAATTTTTTATATTTTACCATAAAAAAGTCGGGAGCGCCAGTATGAACTGACGCTCCTGTCCCTTCTCTCTTATTCCTGAAAGATGTTATTCTTTGATTTCCGGCAGGTTCTTCCGGAAGGATTCCAGTTCTTCATCCGTGGGGATGTTGTCCTGCATCTCGCCGTTGTGGAATTTTTCGAAAGCATACAGGTCAAAGTATCCGGTTCCGGTGAGCCCGAAGAGGATGTTCTTTTCTTCTCCGGTCTCCTTGCACTTCAATGCTTCGTCGATTGCGACTTTGATGGCATGGGAGCTTTCCGGTGCCGGCAGGATCCCTTCTGCCCGGGAGAACTGTTCCGCTGCGGCGAACACTTCTGTCTGCTTCACAGCTACTGCCTTCATATATCCGTCATGATAAAGCTGAGATAAGATCCCGCTCATACCGTGGAACCGAAGTCCGCCGGCGTGGTCCGGTGCCGGGATGAAGTCGCTGCCCAGGGTGTACATCTTCACTAAGGGGCAGATCCGGCCGGTGTCGGCAAAGTCGTAAGCGAATACGCCTCTGGTGAAGGACGGACAGGACTGGGGTTCAACCGCGATGATCTCGTAATCCGCTTCGCCTCTGAGTTTTTCACCCATGAAGGGGGAAATCAGTCCGCCTAAGTTGGAGCCGCCGCCGGCGCAGCCGATGATCATGTCGGCCTTCACACCGATCTTGTCCAGAGCTGCCTTCGCTTCCAGACCCACGATGGACTGGTGCAGCAGCACCTGATTCAGCACGCTTCCCAGTGCGTACCGGTAACCCTCGTTGGTGACCGCTACTTCTACCGCTTCGGAAATGGCGCAGCCCAGGCTGCCGCCGGTGCCGGGGTGTTCCTGCAGGATCTTCTGTCCAACCTGGGTCTCCATGGAAGGAGACGGGGTGACGGAAGCGCCGTAGACTTTCATGACTTCCCGACGGTACGGTTTCTGTTCATAAGAGGTCTTTACCATGAATACTTTGCAGTCCAGGTCGAAGTACGAACAAGCCATGGACAGCGCAGTCCCCCATTGGCCGGCTCCAGTCTCGGTGGTCACGCCTTTGAGACCCTGCTGTTTCGCATAGTAGGCCTGAGCCAGTGCAGAGTTCAGCTTGTGGCTGCCGCTGGTGTTGTTGCCTTCGAATTTGTAGTAGATGTGGGCCGGGGTCCCCAGCTTCTTCTCCAGATTATAGGCTCTGAAGAGCGGCGACGGCCGGTACATCTTGTAATACTTCTGTACTTCTTCCGGGATCGGGATATACGGAGTGTCGTTGTCCAGTTCCTGTTTGACCAGTTCTTCGCAGAACACGCCGCAGAGTTCCTCTTCCGTGAAAGGCTGACCGGTGCCCGGGTTCAGCAGCGGTGCCGGTTTGGTCTTCATGTCCGCCCGGACATTGTAGTAGGCCTTCGGCATTTCGTTTTCTTCCAGATAGATCTTTGTGGGGATTTCATTGTACTTCATGATTCTTCTCCTTTTCCATGAAATGATTTGGTTGATGGTCCGGGACAAGAGATAATAAAAAAACCTGTCCCAGTAAATGCTGGGACAGGATATATTCCTGCGGTGCCACCCGGCTTGACGTCTTCCGACGCCCACTCAACGCATACCATCATATGCTGACCTTTGTTGACGGGGAGTCCAGCCCCGGCTCGCATACTCGTAAAACTTTCCGCTCGCCCTCAGAAGTCCATTCGGTCTCATGTTCCTCACCGCGATCCCACCATCCGCGGCTCTCTGTGCAGGAAGGGATGTGACTTACTCACTCTTCCTCATCGGTTTCTTGGTAGTAATTGTAACACGTACAACCATTATGTCAAGCATTTATCGAAATTTTTTCGGAAAAAATCCATTTCCCCGAAAAAGTTCGAACGAATGCCCTCCCGGTTTTGCTCAATGTACGTTTTTATGGCGCTGTGTTTCAGTCTTTGGACGGCATCATGGATGCGATGAGTCCGGCAAACCGGCTCAGCGGCATGGTCTGCAGCACGATCTTTCCGGGGCCGGTGACCACGGTGTTGAAGAGGCTTTCGCCGCCGAACATGATGTTCTTCATGCCCTTCACCTGCTGGATATCCATTTTCACCGTCGCATCCATCATGGCGATGTGACCGGTATCGATGACCATCTGCTGTCCGGGCGCCAGGTCGTATTCCACAGCGGAACCGTCGATCTCCACGAATGCGAGCCCGCTACCGCTCAGCTGCTGCATGACGAATCCTTCCCCGCCGAACAGGGCCGTTCCCAGTTTCTTCTGGAAGAAGACGTTGAACTCCACGCCCGCCGTGCAGGCCAGGAATGCGCGTTTCTGAAGCACTACCGGTTTATCCGGCGTGATTTCGATGGCGCGGATGGATCCCGGGAAACTGGCTGCAAAGGCAATGCTGCCCGGTCCGCCCTGGGC
>JAFWFI010000040.1 GCA_017515705.1 Bacillota bacterium | reverse complement strand
GACGGCTCGTCCATCATCAGCAGCTGCGGCCGGCTCATCAGCGAACGCCCTACCGCCAGCATCTGCTGTTCTCCGCCGGAGAGAGTCGCGGCGATCTGCCATTCTCTTTCCAGCAGCCGCGGAAACAGTTCATAGACCCATTCCAGGTCTTTCTGGATCTCCGCCTTGTTTTTCCGCAGGTAAGCCCCCAGCAGGAGGTTTTCCTTGACGGTCAGGTCCGGGAAGACCTTCCGGCCTTCCGGTGTCAGGGAAATGCCGCCCTTTACGATCTTGATCGTGGGCGTTGTGGTAATGTCTTCACCCTTGTAGATCACTTTCCCGTCGGACTTGGGCACCAGGCCCATGATGGACCGCAGGGTCGTGCTCTTGCCGGCACCGTTGGCGCCGATGAGGGAGATGATTTTTCCCTGTTCAATATGCATATTGACGCCTCTGAGAGCGTGGATGCCGCCATAGTGGACGTTCAGATTCTCGATTTTCAGCATTATTCATCCACCCCCAGGTACGCTTCAATAACTTTTGGATTGTTCTGGATCTCTTCCGGATTGCCCTCGGCGATCTTGATGCCGTAATCCAGAACGTAGATGTGTTCGCAGACCCCCATGACCAGCTGCATGTGATGCTCGATCAGGAAGATCGACAGGTCGTATTCATCCCGGATCTGACGGATGAATTCCATCAGTTCGTCGGATTCTTGGGGGTTCATGCCCGCCGCCGGTTCGTCCAGCAGCAGGAGCTTCGGGTCCGTGGCCAGCGCCCGGGCGATTTCCAGCCGCCGCTGGAGACCGTAGGGCAGGGAACCCGCCACATCATCTTTAAATTTGTCCAGTCCCTGCTCCTTCAGCAGTGCCATGGATTCTTCCCGCATCCGCTGCTCTTCCCTGCGGTTGAGGCGGAAGGTGGCGGTGAAGATGTTCTGCTTTGCGTGCAGGTGCTTGGCGATCAGCACGTTCTCAAAGACCGACAGGCTGGAGAACAGCCGGATGTTCTGGAACGTACGGGCGATGCCCTTCTTCGTGATCTTGTCCGGCGTCGGGGCGATGGCCTTGGTGTATTTACCGGCGTTCTCGCCCTTGTATAAATTCTTCATCTTTCCGGAAGGATGGTTCTCCACGATGGTTTCCCCCATGAAGTCGATCCGTCCGTTGGTGGGGGCGTATACCCCGGTGATGCAGTTGAATGCGGTGGTCTTGCCGGCGCCGTTGGGGCCGATCAGGCCGATGATCTCGCCTTTGTTGACTTCCATGCTGAAGTTGTTAACGGCTACGACGCCACCGAACTGCATGGTCACGTCCGAGACGCGAAGTACATTTTCCTTACTCATTGACCTGCGCCTCCTTCTTGAATTTCCGGCTCAGCCGGGCCGGGATCGTTGGTATCTTTCGTATCAACCCTCCAAGTCCCTGCCAGGAGAACTCATTCGTGCCCATGATGCCCCGGCTGAAGAACAGCACGATGATCATGATGACCACAGAGAAGACGACGTTTCTGAAGCCCGCTCTCAAAAGCGGCACCTTGAAGTCGCCGATGTACTGTTCGGAATCCAGGAACCGCAGCCACCACTCTCTGCAGGCGATGAACAGATACGAGGCGATGATACTGCCCGTCACGGAACCCATGCCGCCGATAACGACGATCAGCAGGAACTCGTAGGTCAGTGCCGCCCGGAAGACCGACGCCTGGATGGTGGTCTGGAACATGGCCAGCAGCGCTCCGCCGATACCGGCGAAGAAGGAACTGATCACGAAGCTCATTTCCTTGTGCTTGAACAGATTGATCCCCATGGCTTCCGCAGCGATCTCATCTTCCCGGATCGCCTTGAAAGCCCGTCCGTAGGACGAGTTGATCACCAGTACGATGATGGCGATGCAGATGCCCGCCGCGATGATCGGGTACAGGGATGTATGGTATGTGGTGAACTTCCGCAGCAGGTTGGACCCGTTGGTGATGGGGCCCAGCTTGTCCCACTGGAAGATCGCTCTTAAGATTTCCGCAAATCCCAGGGAGGCGATGGCCAGGTAGTCGCTCTTCAGCCTCAGCACCGGCAGCCCGATGAGGAAGGCGAAGAAGCCCGCCACGATGCCCGCCAGGATAATGGACGGAATCGCCGGAAGCATGAAGGTGATGATGCCTCCGTCAAAATACTGGTACACCGAAGCCCGCTGATCCGGCGGGATGGTGAATATCGCATAGGTGTAAGCCCCGATCAGCATGAAGCCCGCCTGCCCCAGCGAGAACAGGCCGGTGAAGCCGTTGACCAGGTTCATGGACACGGCCACCAGGGCGTAGATGGAGCCCTTCTCCAACACGGTGAACAGCATCGACCAGTTGGAGGATTTCGGAATAGTCTGTTCCAGGAGGAATACCACTCCCAGGAACGCTGCGATCGCGATACAGGAAAGCAGCCATTTTTTCTGTTTTGTCATGTCTCTGCCTCCTATACCTTATCAATGTTTTTCTCGCCGAACAGTCCGCTGGGCCGTACGATGAGGATGATGATCAGAAATGCAAATGTGAACGCATCGGAGAAGGTGGTCAGGCCCATGCCTTTGATGATGTTTTCACAAATACCGATGATGAATGCACCGATGACCGCTCCGGGGATGGACCCGATGCCGCCGAATACCGCGGCAACGAAGGCCTTCAGCCCGGGCATCGCGCCGGCGGTGGGCATAACGCCTGTATAGTTGGAGAAATACAGGATGGAGCCCACGGCTGCCAGGAACGAGCCGATGATAAAGGTCATGCTGATAACGCTGTCGATCTGGATGCCCATCAGCCTGGATGTTTCAAAGTCCCTGGACACGGCTCTCATGGCCATGCCGATCTTGGTCTTGTGGATCAGGATCATCAGCAGAACCACCAGGGCGATGGTCAGGATCGGCGTAACGATGGTTACGACTTTCGTGGTTGCACCGAAGACCGTTACGGTGTTGGAAATCCACGGAATGGTGGGATAGGTCTTGGTCAGGCCGCCGGTGACGTACAGCGCCAGGTTCTGCAGCAGATAGCTGACGCCGATAGCGGAGATCATGACCGACATTCTCGGCGCATTACGCAGCGGTCGGTAGGCTGCCCGCTCGATCAGGAAACCCAGGACCACTGTAAAGATGATCACGAAGGGAATCGCCAGGTAAAGGGGCATCCAGGTCACTGCATAAACCCCCATCAGGCCGGCGATCATAAACATATCCCCGTGGGCGAAGTTGATCAACCGCAGAATGCCGTATACCATCGTGTAACCGATGGCGATCAGGGCATATTGTCCGCCTACGGAGATCCCCGCCAGTATGTACGGAAGATTGTCCCGGAAAAAATCCATAAATTCATTACCTCCAGATTACCTCCATTGCAGGAGCCGACTCCCGAGAGGAAGGACCCCTCAGGTTCCCGCCCTCACAATGGAAACTGTACTTAAATAGAAATAGGCGGGGGCATTCGCCCCCGCGAATTCACGTTTTGGAAACGTATTTCGGAGCAGCGCCGATTATTCTACGCCCTGTTCCGCGACGAATTCCCAGATACCTTCGTCTGTGTTGCAGTGTTTTACATACGCAGTGGTTCTGTTTGCATCGCCGATTTCATTGAATGTGATCAGACCGGTCACGCCTTCATATTCGACGTTCGGCAGTGCAGCCATAACGTCTGCAGGATCTGCAGAGCCGGCCAGTTTGATGGCTTCCAGAGCGGTGAAGTATGCATCATAACCCATTGCAGTTACTGCAGCCAGGTCGGTGTTGCCGCCGTTGTTGGCCAGATTGGTGGAATTGCCTTCGATCCAGGCCTTGATGCCTTCGTCGAATTCCGGATTACCGCCTTCCTGATAGAAGGTGGTTACGTTAATGTCAACGTTCTTGCCTTTTGCTGCGCCTGTGATAACGTTGCTGTCCCAGGTGTCGCCGGCCAGGATCGGCATCTGCAGATTCTGAGCGGAAGCCTGGTCGATGATCAGAGCAGCAGCTTCAGTGGATACCGGAGCAAAGAATACGTCCGCATTTGCCTTTGCAGCATTTGCTACATAGGAAGTGAAGTCGGAGTTGCCATCCGGGAATGTTTCATAAACAACGGTGCCGCCCAGGCCTTCGAATGCCTGCTTGAAGTAGTTGCACAGTCCGACGGAATAGTCGTCGCCCAGCTTAGCCAGTGCATAAGCGGTCTTCGCCTGGAACTTGTCTTTCGCGAAGTTCGCCAGTACGGTGCCCTGGAAGGGGTCTAAGAAGCAGATCCGGAAATAGTGGTCGTTGCCTTCGGTTACCTGCGGGTTCGTGCAGGTTACGCCCAGAGCCGGGATGCCTGCATCCGCGAAGATGTCGGAAGCGGCGATGGATACGCCGGAACCATAGGAACCGAGGACAATGGATACGCCTTTACTTACTAAGTTCTGTGCCGCTGTCGGGCCTTTGTCTGTGGAAGATTCGTTATCTACGATTTCCAGCTGTACCTGATATTCTACGCCGTCAATTTCAACGGTCGGGCACATTTCATTCGCATACTGGATACCCAGGGTTTCCTGTTTGCCGCCTGCGCCGTTGTCGCCGGATGCCGGTTCGAATACACCGATTTTGATTACGTTGTCGCCTGCTGCAGATTCGTCTGCTGCCGCATCATCGCTGCTGCCGCCGCATCCCATTGCGAATACGGAGAATACCAGCACGAGCACTAACAAAAGTGATAATTTTTTCAAATTTCCTTCCTCCTTATCTTTTGAATTCATTACCGTGGCAAAAGTTAGTTTTTACCGCATATAATAATACCAAAATTCCCGGCGAAAGTAAATACTTTGCCGGGAATTTTAGAGTCAAGATTGTAGATTGCAGATGGAAGAATGATCCTTCGCTTCGCTCAGGATGACGCAGTGAGCCGGAAGCTATGTGCTCTAAGCTCCAAGCTTCCAACTCCAATCTCCCATCTATTTGTAATCAATGGTATGCCGCCGGATCTTCCGGGTGGTGGTTTTTTCAAATTCTTCTTCCCGGATATTGAACCGCTTGATCCGCTTGTAGGAAGTGGTGGCGGCGTTGACCCGCTCCACTTCCCCGTCGATCAGGGCCTGGATCTCTTCCGGAGTCTTCCCCTGCAGGGCTTCCGGATCGATGACGATCTCCGCCGTGATCTTCAGGTCGCCTCCGTCCGGGTCTTCCTTCCCCCAGACCACGGATTCCTTGATGTATTCGCTCTTGTCCAGGAGGTATTCCAGTTCCTCCGGATAGATGTTCTTGCCGTTCTTCGTCACGATGACGTTCTTCTTCCGGCCGGTTACGTGGAGGAAGCCCTCCTTGTCCAGGAAACCGTAGTCGCCGGTGGCAAACCAGCCGTCCGGCAGCAGGACTTTCGCCGTCTCTTCCGGGTCCTGGTAATAGCCGATCATGGTGGACTCCGTCAGGGCCTGGATCTCACCGATCCCGTCTTCATCCGGGTCTGCGATCCGTACCTGCGTTCCCGGCATCGGCGGTCCCACCGTGCCGGTCTTCTGCCGGTAGTCGGCATTGACGGCGATGATGGGCGAAGTCTCCGTCAGCCCGTAGCCCTCAAACATATTGATCCCCAGCGCCCGGAAATCCCGGATGATCTCCGGGTCCATCGGCGCGCCGCCGACGATAAAGGTCTGGATCTCGTTTCCAATCATGGCGTAGATATCCTTGAACATCTTCCGGGAACGGTCGATGCCGATCTTCTGCAGTTTTTCATTGAGCCGAATGCCCTTCAGCAGCTTTTCTTCCTTGCCCTGGTGCCGGGCTGAAATGAGGATCTTCCGGTGGAAGGTCTCATAGATCAGCGGCACTCCGAGCATGGTATTGACCCGGTCTTCCTTCAAATTGCGCTGGATATACTTCAGTCCGTCGGCAATGACGATGGTGGCGCCCCCCGTCAGTCCGGGAAGAACTTCGCAGGTGAAGGCAAAGGTGTGGTGGACGGGCAGGACCAGAAGCCCCCGGGCTTTGGTGTCGATGTACATCCGCCGCAGCATATTCTCCACGTTGGAAGTCAGGTTCCGGTGGGAGAGCATGACGCCCTTGGAGGTGCCGGTGGTGCCGGAGGTGAAATAGATAGCCATCAGGGCTTTCGGGTCGATCTCCCGGTTCATATACCGGTCGTCCCCTTCCGCGATCAGCGCATAGCCTTCCTCCACCAGCTTTTTCAGGGACAGGTTCCGCCACTGGTTGGTGTCCCCATCCATTTCGATCAGGTACTCCACGAAATCCAGGTCCGCCATGGCGGCATCCACTGTTTTCTGCTGTTTTTTCGAATAGACCAGCGCCGAGGCCTCCGCCCTGCGCAGGAGATTCACCAGTTCTGCCGAAGGCAGTTCCCGGTCCAGGGGAATGATCACGCCCACGCCGCAGCAGACGGCAAAATAGGTCAGCGCCCAGTCGTACCGGTTTTCGCTCATAACGGCAATTTTCTTGCCTTCCAGCCCCCGGTTCAGCAGGGCCGTCCCCAGGGCATCCACGTCCTCCTTCAACTGCCGGTAGGAAATGGACCTGCGGTCGCCCTGTCCCGGGAAATGCCGGTCTTCGAAGGCGGGCCGATCGCCGTAGTGTTCCGCACCGTAGCGGATGATGTCCCGGATATCGGGCAGATACCGGACTTTGTGAGGTTTCTCGACGAATTTACTCATTCCTCTTTCCCTCCTTTCCGGTTCCCTTCAGGTCCAGGTTGTGGCGCTTGATCTTTCGGGTAGTGGTTTTTTCAAATTCCTCTTCCCGCAGGTTGAACCTTTTGATTCGTTTATAGGAGGTGGTGGAGCCGTTGACCCTGTCCACCTCTTCTTTGATGATCCGCCGGACTTCTTCCTCCGGCAAATCCTTTACGGCATCCGGTTCGGTCACGATTTCCGCCGTGATGATCAGGTCTCCGAGCTGTTCATCCTCGTCTCCCCATACCACGGATTCCTTTATATAATCGCTCTTGTTCAGCAGGTATTCCAGTTCTTCCGGGAAAATGTTCTTGCCATTTTTCGTCACGATGACGTTTTTCTTCCGGCCGGTGACGTGGAGGAAGCCTTCGTTATCTATGTACCCATAGTCGCCGGTAGCCAGCCAGCCGTCCGGCAGCAGGACTTTCGCCGTTTCCTCCGGATCCTCGAAGTACCCCAGCATCCGGGATTCGGTCTTCGCCAGAATCTCCCCGACGCCGGAATCGTCCGGGTCGTCGATCCGGATCTCGGTGCCGTTCAGCGGCGCTCCGGCGGCCCCCGGCTTCTCCCGGTAATCCGCATTCATCGCGATGATGGGGGAGGTCTCCGTCAGCCCGTAGCCTTCAAACATGTTGACCCCCAGCACCCGGAAATCCCGGATGATCTGCGGATCCATGGGCGCGCCGCCCACGATGAAGACCTGGATGGAAGTCCCGATGATGTTGTAAATGTCCTTGAACAGCGTCCGGGAACGGTCCATCCCGATTTTCTGCAGAAGGGCGTTGAGCCGCATCCCCTGCTTGAGCTTTTCCTCTTTGCCCCCCAGCCGCGCGGCGGTCATGATCCGCTTGTGGAAGGTCTCGAAGACCAGCGGGACTCCCAGCATGACGGTGGGGTTGTCTTCCTTCAGGTTTTTCTGTATGTATTTCAGCCCGTCCGCAAAGCAGACGCAGGAGCCCTGGGACAGGCAGGTGATGATGCTGCAGGTGAATTCAAAGGTGTGGTGGATCGGCATCACCGACAGGATCTTGGACTGCGTGTCGATGTGCATCCGGCGCAGCATGTTCTCCACGTTGGCGCAGATATTGCGATGAGAGAGCATCACGCCCTTGGACCTTCCGGTGGTGCCGGAGGTGAAATAGATTCCCATCAGGCCGTTGGGGTCGATTTCCGCATCCAGGTAGGATCGGTCTCCCTCCGCCAGCAGCTGTCTGCCCTCTTCCAGCAGTCCCTGCAGAGAGAGGTTCCGCCATTGGTGCACGCCTTCATCCATGTCGATCAAGTATTCCACGAAGGAGAGGTCCGCCACCGCGGCCTCCACGGTTTTTTTCTGTTTTTTGGAATAAATCAGCGCCGATGCCCGGGCCCGGCTGAGAAGGTTTACCACTTCCGCCGGCGGCAGTTCCCGGTCCAGGGGAATGATGACCCCGACGCCGCAGGCCACTGCATAATAGCTCAGGACCCAGTCGTAGCGGTTTTCGCTCATGACGGCGATTTTCCGGTCTTTCAGCCCCCGGTGGATCAGCGCCGTTCCCAGAGCGTTGACATCATCGGCAAGCTGGGCATAGCTGATCTTCCGGCGCTCCGGCTGACCCGGAACATGCCGGTCCTCGTAAGCGGTCCGGTCTGCAAAATGCTCCTGTCCGTAGCGAATCAGGTCCCGGATATCCGGCAGGTGCCGGACCGGGTAGGGCTTTTCCACGAACTTTCCCATTGTTTCGCTCCTTTCCGTAAGAATTAACATAAAAATTATACTATAATCGGCCGAAAGTTACAAGTTGGGAGTTTGGAGCAAAAGAGCAGCGGCCGAAACCGCTGCTCTGGTATCAGATTCTGTTTTAAAGCCGATATCTTCCTGTCATCCGAAAGCCGGAGACCGGCTCTGAAGGAGCCTTACTTCCCGTCTCCGGTCTTCAGTCTCATCAGCATCGTGGCCACTTCCGCCCGGGTGGCATTCTCTTTCGGTGCCAGCGTCGTTTCCGTCCGTCCGGTGATGATGCCCTCGGTATTCGCCCAGGCCATTGCATCCACCGCCCAGTCGGAAATCTGTCCGGCATCGGTGTATTTCGAATCGATCGGCTGCCCGCTTTCCGCGGCTTCATACCGATACAGGATCGCGGCCAACTGTTCCCGGGTGATCGGGTCTTCCGGTCCGAAGGAAGACTCGCTGTAACCGTTGACGATGCCCTTCGCCGCTGCCCAGTTCACTGCCGGGATGTACCAGTCCTGAGTCAGGTCGGTAAAGGAAGAGGATTCTGCCTTCGGCTCGCCTTCCATCCTCCAAAGCATGGTCACGATCATTCCCCTCGTGGTGGGACTGTTCGGTGCAAAGGTACTCTCGCCGGTACCGTTCATGATGCCTTCCTCCAGCACCCAGTGAACCCCGTCGTGGTACCAGGCCTTCGGATCGGAATCGTTGAACTTGTGGATCGGGCAGGTCTCATCCTGTTTGCAGGTGTCATCACCCGGATCGTCCGGGATTACCGGATCATCCGGGAGCGTCCCGCCGCCTCCGCCGCCTCCGCCGGAGGGATCTGTTCCGGAATCATTCTTTTCCGTGACCACCAGCCGCAGCGGCAGCCCTTCGGAGTATTCGCCGTCCTTAAACGCCCGAATCCGGAAATAGTATTCCCCGGGTTTCAGTGTGATTGGGCCGGTATAAAGGATCCGGTTTTCCAGATCGTCTCTGGGACAGATGCCATTGGTGGTATACCAGATCTGAGCACCCGGCGTTTCCGTGGTCAGCGTCAGCTTCCCTTCCTCAACGGTTTCTCCGCCGTAGACTCTCTTGCCGTTTACAAATGCTTTGGCTGCCTGCGGCGCCCCGGCAGTATAGGCTGCCGTCAGCGTTTCGCCGGGCGCCCTTCCCGGAGCAAAGGCCTTCGCCTTGATGGTCGTGTTTCCATCGATCAGGATCGGGCCGGTGTAGACCGGGCTGTCCTCCGTGGGTTCAGACCCGTCGGTGGTATACCGAATGGTCTCGCCTTTCTGCGCCGTGAGGGTCACGTAGGTGTTCTTCTCCACATGGCCCGCTTCCGGACTGATCTGAGGCGTGGATGCCGGTTCCGGTTCAGCGACGGAGAGTTCTCCGCTGTCAAACCGCTCCGCCAGAGGCACGCCGGCGTAACTCTTCACCGCCGTGGAAATCACTACCCTTACCTTGTCGGCGGTGTCGACCGCTTCGGAAGGAGTCAGCAGCAGCGTGCGGGTATAGCTGGGTGCATCCTCCGCATCGGAGGAGGCTTCGCTGTCCGCCAGAGAGATCTCAAAACCGGTCTCATTCCCGTTCACCAGGAGAAGAATGTTTCCGGCCGCCTTCAACGCCGTTTCCTCCATATACTTCGTAAAGCTTACCAGCACGCCTTCTGTGGTAGCCAGTATCTCATCTTCCTTCACCTCAGGCGCTTCATAACTCACCAGCGGGATGTTTACGTCCAGCTGAACCGGCAGCACCGGCATATAGTACTTGTTTTCCGTGCTGTTCAGCGCTGCGTCGGTCCCGTAATCGGCGGAATCCCCGGTATCAGCGGTGACATAGCCTTCCTTCGCGGCCTTCACCCGCCACCAGCCTTCCGTGACGAACCATTCATACCGCCCGTCTTCACCGGTGGTCTGGGGGTTTTCTTCCCATCCGAAGGCTTCTGTGTCCGTCTGGACCATACTTCCGCCGGTGGTGCCGGTTTCCGTATCCGTTCCGCCTTCCAGGTGATACAGGGTCACAGTGGCCCCTTCCACCCGGTTGGAAGGCACGGCTTCATAGACGTAACCGGAGGGGTCATACCGCCCTTTCGGGTTCTTCATCCGCTGGATCACGTTTCCGCCGTAGATCTCATCATAGGGGAAGAGGTCTTTGGGGAAATCATCCAGATTTATCCCGCTGTCCCGGCAGGGAGAATCCACGCTGGGATCATTGGTGGCCCGCTGTGCTGCCAGGAACAATTCCTGTGCCAGCTGTTCCGCCTGCCGCTGGAAGACCTTTCCTTTGGCTTTGTTTACCGCGTAATCCTTCGCCCCTTCCGCCAAAGCTTTCGCCGCTTCGCCGGCGCCTTTCGGCGCTACCATAACCAGTTTCGCCAGGAAGCCCATATTTTTCAATGCAAAGGTGGAATTGACTTCGTTCACGACCCGGTACGGATTGTTATTGGATCCCTTGTACCCGTTATAGGCTTCCGTCAGGCAGGGATTCTGCTCCAGGAAGGTCTTGATCCTCCGGATCTGACTCAGAGTGATCTCTTCCCCCTCTACCCAGGTATAACTGTCTCTGGCGACTGCTTCGGCTCCATTCTTGATCTTGCCGATGGGCAGACTGCCCATCAGTTGAATCAGGCTTCCGTTCAGTCCGGCATCCTTCAGAGTCTTGCCGGAAGCCTGCAGGACAGCGGTTCCCAGCCTCTCGTTGAAGACCCACCAGACCAGTTGGACCTGATCCGTCATGGCGAAATTGATTTCGTCCTCCGGATCGATTCCGCCTTCCGGCACATCCGGCTGAACACCGCCTTCTCCCAGCGTCAGGACGGAATGCGTCTTTTTCTGTTTTGCAACATCCCATACTGTTATCGTCCGGCTGGACATCGTATACGTTTCCCGGACAAAGACATCCGGGTTCTCGAACCGATAAATATTATCCGTTCCCCAGTATCCGTCGGTGACCGTCAGATACCCTTCTTCATAATGGACGATATTGGGACAGGTGGGGTAATCTGCCGAAAGAGCATTCAAATCCGCCAGTTCTTCGCTGTCCCAGATATCGGTGTAATAATCGTAAGCGGCGGAAATGGCTTCTCCCTTCGCGTTCAGGATGCTGAAGGTCAGATGGTCCTGAGTGCCTTGGGCATTCTGAATGATGCCGGTCTCCTCCAGTTTTTCGAGGCTGGAAGCGAAGTCTTCGGTCGTGATCTCTTCCGCGCCCTCCAGCGTCATGACCGGTGCTTTCGTGTCATAGGTCACATATGCGCTGTCAGGGCTGCTGCCCGGGAAGAATTTCATCGGCGTCCGGAACGTGCCTCCGCTCTTCGCGGCCTTCAGCACAACGGTCTCCCCGTTTCTCGGAACGACTGCATAGGCAGCGTTCAACTGCTCCGGATTATCGAAGGTCAGCTGCCAATATACGCCGCCTTCATCGCCGGCATTGCCGCCCCGGTACCAGGACTTACCCGCGCTGACGGGATCTCCGTCATCCCAGACGGTGACGGACTTTTGCTCGCCGCCCTTTGAGTATTCATAGACCAGAACGACTTTCGTCAGAGCCGCTCCGTGGGAGTCGTAAAGGGTCACGCTGGCCTTCGAGGAATACGGATACAGGTTGTCCCCGTCCGAGTACTTTCCTCTGGCGGTGAACAGGATCTGATCGCCGTCCGACCACTTTTCCGTTTTCAGATTCAGTTTTGCCCGGTAAAGGCCGTTGGCATCCATGGACGTTTCCGCGACCTTCTTCCCATTGGCATATACATTGACCAGATAGGTCTTATTTTTGGAAGACGCAGGGCCTTCTCCCCAGACGGTGAAACTGCCGTCCGCGGTACGGGCCGGAGACTCGATGGTGATGCCTCCGGTCTGTTCCGAATAGCTGCCGATGGCATCCGTGACACGGGTTCCGCCATCGTAATAACTGATCCAGGCTTCCGCTTCCAGTGCCTGAGTGTCCGTCTGGTCCACTGTCGTGGACAGCCGCAGCGGGAATCCGCCGTAGTCATTCAGTTGCTTCGCGGACAGAGTCAATACGATCCGTCCGTCGGAGTGGATGATGCCGCCCGTGTTGCTGTCGGAACCATCCGTATACCGGTTAATCGGCAGGATCTTTCCATTCAGCGACAGCGCCTGGGTGCTGACATAACCGTCACCGATCTTCTGGTTATCCTGATTCGTCGCAATCACCAGCGTCACCGCCTCGTTCTCCTGCCGGGAAAAACCGCCGGCCGGTGCAGCGGTCACGTCGATCGTCACCGTTCCCGGGTACTGACGGCTCATCGTCACAGAAGAAGCTTCCGCATTCATCTTCCCGGAGCCCGCCTGAGCATCCAGCATCATATCGATCCGGGTCTCGTACCCGTCCTGTATTGCAAACCCCTTTTGAATCCGGTGCGCGCTCCCTACTTTGGCCTGAAGAGCGCTGAGAGTCGTGTAGTCCGTCTTTGCCAGATCCGCCAGATAAGGCTGGACCACCATGACCGCCGTATAACTGCCCGCCGGCAGATACGGACCGTAGAGGCTGTCCTTTGCATACGGCTCGTTCCGGATCGCAGACAGATCCGATAACACCAGTTTCCCGTTTTGGTCATAAATCAGCTTCGCATAAGGAACGGGGCCGGGGCGGGTATAATCCACCATCAGGTGTCCCTGCCGCTCCAGTGTCCAGCTGTCCGCTGCGCCGGCAAGATCTTCTCCCCGAAGGGTCACCTTGGTGGTCCCGATATAATCCTGCAGTCCCAGATAGGAATCGTGTCTTCCGGTGATGGTCAGCTCTTCCCCGTCACGAACCTGCGACGGATCCATCAGGATCAGGGACTGCCCGGCCGGGTAGGCCTGCAGCACGGTCCCGTCGGCTTTGGTGACCGTAAGTTCGGTGAACCACCTCAACTCAGTCACATGGTCCACGGTCTCTCTCCCGTTATTGGCATCTTCAAGGGTAATATCACTGAAATAAATCTGTCCTTTTACCAGCGGGAGTTCAAAATCATGGGTCAAAGTCCCGCTTTCGATATCTTCCGCAGTGACGGTATAGGACGCATCTTCATGGATATAGTCCCAGGAAGAGGCTGTGATCACAGAGCCTTCCGTGACCCCTTCCAGTTCATAGTTTCCTGTTTCATAACCGGCCTGTGCATAAGCACCGGAGGAATAACCGCTCACCCCGGGAAGGGTGGCGGAAATACTGCCGCGTGCCGGTTCATACCCGGTCCGGTCCGCCTTCTGCGCCGTCAGTTTCCCGGAAACCGTGACCGTCGGCTTCTTCTTCAGGATCAGAGTGATTGCGTCCGTCCCCGCTGCCACTTCAAAGATGCCGGACGGATCATAATAGGGCGAATCATAGCTGCTCGGGAAAGCCTGCACGTAGAGCAGGTCCTGATCCAGGCGGGAAAAAGATTTCCGCTGGCTGATCGGATTCGTTCCCTGCAGGTCACTGTACCAGCAGATTCCCGGCCAGTCGTAAGTGTTGCCGGACGAGTCCTTCACGGCCGGTGTGATCTTTGTCACGGTGTGAGCAGTCAGTCCCAGTTCCTTTGTGAGTTTTCCGCTCATCAGCACCGCCGGCGTATCCGTCAGATACACCACTTCTTCCGTGACACCGCTGATCCAGTCGCTGCAGGAGATCTGATATTCCCCTTCAGGCAGATTCGTCAGCAGGATGTCCGGAATCTCTCCGCCTTCCCAGGAAAGGATGCGGCTGAAGACCATTTCGCCCTGCTCATTCGTGATTTGGAGCAGCGGCTCTTCTCCCTGCGGCCACGGACAGCTTGCATTCGAGAAGGTCACCTCCAGCACCGGAGTGATCGGTTTGTCAATCTCATAAGGAATCTCCATATCGCCTGCATAAAAGACGAAGCTGTTGATCCTTGCCGCGTCCTCCGGCAGGACGCTTTTGAGGCTGGCGGTGGAGGCGCCCTTTTCAAAGGCCGGAAGGTTCAGGGCCTTCTCCTCCCCGTTGGTATCCGTGTAGTTCATCACACCGCTGATATTCTCTTCCATCATTGCCGCACTCAGAGTCAGGAAGCAGCTGTAGCCGCTCTTCCACTGAACGCTGCCATCCGGCGCCCGGGACAGAACGACCCGGGCGGAAGCCGGTTCCAGGATGGAAAGGGTATAATTCTTCATGGTTGCCAGGCTGCCGGGGGTCTCCAGGACTTCCACAGTGAAGGAATAAGTTCCGGCCGATGTGGGAGTGCCGGAAAGAAGCCCTCCCTCCGACAAACTGAACCCGGCCGGCAGGCTGCCGTCTGCCACTCTCCAGCTCAACGTGCCGCCGCTTCCCGGGGAAGCTTCCAGCTGAACGGAATAATCTTCATCCACAAAGCCCTGGGGCAGGGAAGCGGTATGGATGACCGGAAATTCGGACGATTCTCCGGGCACGATCCGGACCGTGCCGGAAGCACTGCTGACAAACCAGTCTCCGGGCGGGACATATGCCGGAGAATACCCCAGATTATCCGGCAAATCGGTACCCAGATCCGTTTTTTGAATGGGAGACGCCAGCACATAACTGCCGTCCTGCTTCTCCAGAACATACAGCCGGAAGCAATACGCTCCCTGGTCGTTTTGGTAATCTTCCCGGCCGTACCAGATCCCGTCCTTTGAATAGATCACCAGCGAAGTCCATCCACCGTCGATCTGCAGATTGACATTCTCCTGACGGAAGAGCGCCCTCCGGTTTCCTTCCTCCAGTGTCCCTTTGATCCGGATGGGATCATCCTCCCGCAGAGAACTGGTGTCATCAATGTAGATTCCGGCTTTTTCAGTCGTTCCGGTGCTGCCGACAGCGGTCAGCGTCACGCTGTTGTCGACCGTTACCGTCGCTTTTTTGTTACCGGCGTTCACCAGGATCGCTCCCAATAAGTTTCCGCTGCCATCCCCTACAGTCAGGCTGCCGTCCCCGGCGAACCGAAGGCCGCAGTCGCCGGACGTGCTGTTATTGATAATGATGGAACTGACAACGTTCTCCCCCACCAGAACGATGGTGAAATCTTCCCCCATATCATACGCATTGATTGCCGATCCCGACGTCGCCGGCGGTTTATAATCCGTCAGCGTCAGCGTGTTGGTTTCCGCATTGTAAACCGCTCCGTCCACCTCGGTGGTACTGCCCGGAACGGACGGATTGTACAGGGTCCCGCTGCCCACCATCAAGCTGGCGCTTTCTGCCGGCCCGGCGGCAAAAGCCATTGCCGGCGTCATGGACATCACTAAAGCTATCGTTAAAAACCATACTAGCAACTTTTTCATTCGTCATTCCCTCCTTGTCCAAAGTTTTGCTGCAGGATCGATGCAATCTCATCGAAGATCACCAGGGAGAGTTCCTGCCCGGTGTCGCTGATCTCCACCCGGGTGATCTCCTCCCCGTCCCGTATGATCGCCGTCAGATCCATTTCTCCGGTCACTGCCCCGTAACCGAACCGCAGCACACCGCTCCGGCTGTTGACATACATAAGCGGAAAGGCCAGGCGTTCCAGCATCACGTAAACAACATTGAGCAGTATGCTCTTCGTATAAGGGTACTCCCGCATAGACAGCACTCCCCTCCGTATAGTTTTCCAAGTATATTCTCATATAAAAACGGGGAAATGAACAGGATAGTTTTGGGGTAGGTTGAGTAAAATCAAGGGAGTTCTGCGTTGATGGGAAGCTTTCGTTCTGATATAATCGAAACATCGAAGAACAAGGTGGTGAAATCGTGAAACGCCTTTCACTGACAAGAAATACAAACTGCTTTCTGGTGATTTTCCTGTGCTTTCTCTGGACTTCATCCGGCTACCTGACCTGGCTGTACCGGTTACTGGATCTGATGCCGGGTCCCGGCACGGAGATTGCCACGGAAGTGGTGGGCTATCTGTTTCAGGCCCTGGGCCTTCTGATTTTTGCGCTGGCGGTGCGCGTCCGTCCCAAAGCCGCCGGGAAGAAATCTTTTTCCATTGCGGTGGGAGCGGATCTGCTGCTGCTGATCGGTGCCGGGCTTTCCCGGGGACTGACGGAAGTGCTGGTTTTCGGATATGGGATGAACCTCTTCCACGGCATCGTAGCCGGATTCTATCTACACCGGCTGGCGGTCATGGTGGAATGGCCCCGCCGGGGCACGGTTTTCGGGCTGGGGTACGGTGCAGCCAGCGTCGGCGCCTGGCTGCTGTCACTGTTTGGCGGAGGGAACTTCCTGCGTTCCGGCGCCGTCCTGGTGGTATATGTCCTGATGGCGGCAGTCACGGTATGGGTGATCCTGAATGAAAAACAGCCAGCGGAGGAACCGTCCCCTTCAGACAGGCACGATTTTACTGTCCGGCTGCTTCTGTTGGCGGGCGCCACGGTATTCCTGCTGAGCCTGGTGAAAAACCTGGGATTCTCCTTCCCCGCGGCGGATTTAAGCCAAGGGATCAGCCTGGAACTGAGCCGGGTCTTTTACGCTGCGGGGTTGGTGATCGCCGGCATCGTCAGCGATCGGGAGAGGAAATACGGTGCCATTTGCTGTGTAGCCTCCCTGGGGATTCCCTTTCTGATGATCGCCCTGACCAACAGCCTGGGACCCAGCATTCTGTTCTGGATCCTGAATTATTTCCTCTTCGGATTCTTCACCGTATTCCGGGTAGTTCTTTTTTCCGATATTTCCCGCCGCAGCCCGGATCTCCTGTACCTGGCCGGCTTCGGGTTGCTGTTCGGCCGTTTGGGAGACACCGCCGGATCCTTTGGATGCATTGCCCTGTCCGGTTCCCCGATGATGCTGGTGGTACTGACCGCCATACTGTATACGCTGACGATCCTGGCCTTCTTCATGCTGTATCAGAAAATCTATACACCCTCGCCCCTGCAGGAGAAGAACGACCAGGAGGTTTTCGATGCATTCTCGGAAAAGTACGACCTTTCCTCCCGGGAGCGGGAAGTGCTGCAACTGGTTCTGGAGGGACAGTCTTCCCCGGAAATCGCAGAAAGCCTGTATATCTCCGGCAACACCGTCAAATTCCACGTTCGGAATCTGCTGAAAAAAACCGGCTGCGACAGCCGGGTCTCCCTAGTGGCCTTATACCGAAAGACTTTTTCTTGACAGGTTCCCCCGGAAACCCCTATAATTGTACCATTCTATTATTGAGAGAGTATTTGTATGGACATTCGAAGAATAGCCTCGCCCCTGCTGCTTCTCATCACGGCCATGATCTGGGGCTTTGGCTTTGTTGCACAGAAAGCCGGAATGGACTACCTGGGGCCTTATGGCTTCACAATGGTCCGGTTTTTTCTGGGAGCCTGCTGCGTGCTGGTGTTTTCACTGATTCTGGACAACCGAAAACGACGGTCCGGGAAAACGCCGGAAGTACTCTGGCTTCGAAACGGCAAGCCCGACCGGACGCTGATGAAAGCCGGCGTTTTTTCCGGGATCTTCCTGTTTCTGGGGGCCGCCCTTCAACAGGTCGCCCTGCAGTACACGACGGCCGGCCGCAACGCCTTCATCACGGCGCTCTACATCGTCGTGGTGCCGGTGCTGGCCCTTCTGCTGAAAAAGAAAATTGAATCCAATGTCTGGATCGGCATCGTTCTGGCCGCCGCCGGCTTCTATTTCCTCTGCCTGAAGCCCGGTGAACTGGGCGTGGGCAAAGGCGAGCTGATCTGCCTGCTGGGATCCTTCTTCTGGGCGGCGCAGATCCTGGTCATCGACCACTTTTCCCCCCGGACCGACGCCATCAAAATGGCCGCACTGGAATTCCTGGTGACCGCCGTCCTCAGCGGTGTGTTCACCTTCCTGCTGGAGACTTTCACCTGGGAACTGGTCCGCCTGGCGGCCCTTCCCATTCTGTACAGCGGGGTCCTCTCCGTAGGATTGGGCTTTACCTTTCAGATCATCGGCCAGAAAAACACGCCCCCGGCCATCGCCACCCTGCTGATGAGCCTGGAATCCGTATTTGCCGTCGTCGGCGGGGCCATGCTATTGGGAGAATCCCTGACCCCCCGGGAATTTCTGGGCTGCATGCTGATATTTTTCGGAGTTTTGGTGGCTCAATTCCCTTTACAAATCCTGTTCCGCAGGGTTATAATGAAACGGCAATAATAAACCATGGAGGTGGAACCACAAATGAAATCCTTTATCAAAGAATTTAAAGAATTCGCCATGAAGGGCAGCGTAATGGACATGGCTATCGGCGTTATCATCGGCGGAGCCTTCGGAAAAATCGTTACTTCTCTGGTCGATGACCTGATCATGCCGATCCTGGGCATCTTCACCGGCGGTGTGAACTTCGCCGACCTGAAGTACGTGATGACCGAAGACAATGCCATCGCCTACGGTGCATTCATCCAGAACGTTATCGACTTCCTGCTGATCGCCCTGTCGATCTTCATCGTCATCAAGCTGATCAACAAGGCAAGAAAGCCGAAGGAAGAAGAAGAACCGGCTCCGGAAGAACCGGCGGAAGATGTCAAGCTCCTGAGCGAGATCAGAGACCTGCTCAAGGATCAGAAATAGCAAAACATCTATTTCCAACAAGACTGCTGAAACGGCTGTGGCCCACCCGGGCTCACAGCCGTTATTCTTTCCCGGAAAAAACCGGATGCTTCAAAAATTTATACAAATTAATATGCTTTGTTAGTATAATTCATTATGGGGAGAAGAGATATGCCTGAAAAAGCTCAAGATTTTCTGAAAACGGCGATTATTCTGGCTCTTGCCTCCGTCTTTGCTTATTACGCAAAATCGGTGGGCGAAGCATCCGACGTGATATCCGTGACTTACGTCCTGGTGGTCGTGTTGATTTCCCGGATGACCAATGGTTATATGTGGGGGATCCTGGCCTCCATTTTTGGCGTTCTGTCTGCGAATTTCATTTTTACCGCGCCGTATTTTGAATTCAATTTCACCCTGACAGGCTACCCTTTCACCTTCTTTGTGATGCTGGTATCCTCGATCATGATCAGCACGCTGACCCAAAAGTACAAACAACAGAAGGAACAGGCCGAAGACATGGCCCGCAAGCTTCAGGAATCCTATTTGAAACAGATCCAGATCGAGCGGGCGACGGAAAAGGAAAAGATGAAAAACCATCTGCTGCGGGCGATTTCCCATGACCTGAGAACACCGCTGACCAGCATCAAAGGTGCTGCGGCAGCGATTTACGAAGGCGGTGACAAGTTGGACCTTCAGACCCGAAACCGTCTGCTGGAAGACATCACCGGGGAATCCGACTGGCTGATCCGAATGGTGGAGAACCTGCTGTCCGTGACCCACATCAGTGAAGACACCATGAAAGTCACCAAGGTCCCGGAAATCGCAGAAGAAGTGATTGCGGCCGCCGTTTCCCATTTCCGCTCTGCCAGTGTTTCACAAAGCATCACGGTCCGTGTACCGGAGGAATTGATCGTTGTCCCCATGGACGCCATGCTGATCCAGCAGGTCCTGTTCAACCTTCTGGACAATGCGTCGAAACACTCCGGCGACAGCACCGAGATCCGGGTCTCTCTCACCCGCGACGGAACCGATGCGGTGTTCTCCGTCTGTGACAATGGAAGGGGCATCCCGGAGGAGGACCTCCCGAATCTCTTTGAGTACGGCGTCTCCAAGAACAAAACGGACACCGTCGATACCAACCGGGGGTTTGGCATTGGCCTTCCCACCTGCAAAACGATCATCTTGGCACATGAGGGGAAACTCTGGGCAACAAGCAATCCGGACGGAAGGGGAAGCTGCTTCAGTTTCTCTCTGCCGCTGGAACAGACAACCCCCAACCCGGGAGGACAGCAGTATGAGCAATAACAAAACAAGGGTCCTGATCGTGGAAGATGAAAAGCCGATCCGGCACTTTATCTTCACGATCCTGACGACGAACGGTTATAAAGCACTGACCGCAAAGGACGGCGGGGAAGCCCTGACAATGATCGCTTCCCACCTTCCGGACGTGATCCTGATGGATCTGGGGCTTCCGGACATCGACGGCATCGAAGTCATCAAACGTGTCCGGGAACAATGGTCCATCCCCATCATCGTAATCTCTGCGCGATCGCGGGAGAAAGAAAAGGTGGAAGCGCTGGACCTTGGGGCGGATGACTACATCACCAAGCCCTTCGGCTCTTCGGAGCTGATGGCGCGGATCCGGACAGCGCTCCGGCACAGCCAGAAGATCCTGACAAAAGACCTGGGCGGACAGACCTCTTTTTCCACCTCGGACCTGAAAATCGATTTCCCTGCCCGTCGGGTAACCGTGGCCGGAGAGGAAGTCCATCTGACTCAGATTGAATACAAACTGCTGGCATTCATGGCCAAATACGTGGGCCGGGTACTGACCTACGAATTCATTATCAAGAATATCTGGGGAATCCCCTCCAACAAAAACAGCCAGCAGCTCCTGCGGGTGAACATGGCCAACATCCGCCGGAAAATCGAAAAGAATCCCGGCAGTCCGGAATACCTGCTGACGGAAATCGGTGTCGGATACCGGCTGGCGGACAT
>JAFWFI010000039.1 GCA_017515705.1 Bacillota bacterium | reverse complement strand
CTATCTCCAGGGGAAGTTCACCAGCCCGATAATGTACAGGGCGATGATAACAACCGGAACCACAAACTTGAAGATCGGTTTCATCCAATCCTGGATCTTCAGGCCTTTGCCGGCGTTGGCTTCCGCCTTGAATTTCTCCCAGCCCCAGCCGAACTTGTCGCTGACGCAGAACAGAGTCATGATCAGTGCGCCCAGCGGCAGCAGGTTTGTGCTGACGATGAAATCCCAGAAGTCCAGCCATGCGCTTCCTTCCGCGAAAGGCTGGAAGTGCAGCACGCTGTAACCCAGCGCAGTAGTCAGAGCCGCCACAAAGACGACGATTGCGCAGACAACAGAACCTTTCTTCCGGTTCCATCCGGTGATTTCCCGGACGCAGGCGAGGATGTTTTCGCATACCGCCAGTACCGTGGAGAATGCCGCAAATGTCATGAACAGGAAGAAGATCGTTCCCCAGATCCGTCCGCCGGCCATGGTGTTGAATACAGCGCCCATGGTGTTGAACAGCAGTCCCGGGCCCGCGTCTACTTCCAGACCTAAAGAAGTACAGGCCGGGAAGATGATCAGACCGGCAGTGATCGCTACCAGGGTATCCAGCAGGATGATGTTGGTGGATTCACCCATCAGGGAGCGTTCCTTGCCGATGTAACTGCCGAAGATCGCCATGGAACCGATACCGATGGACAGTGTGAAGAATGCCTGGTTCATGGCCGCCACAACGACGGAAGGTGTGATCTTACCGAAATCCGGGATCAGGTAGAATTTCAATCCTTCTCCCGCACCCGGCAGGGTCAGGCTCCGGATCGCCAGCACCACCATCAGGATGATCAGGGCCACCATCATGTATTTGGTGACACGTTCCAGCCCGGACTGCAGTTCAAAGGACAGCAGTGCAAAAGCGATGACGACAACGGCGAACAGATAGCCGACGTTGACGCCCGGATTCGTGATCATTTCCACGAAGCCCAGATTCGCCGTGCTTCCTCTCAGGAAGCTGACGAAATAGTACAGGATCCAGCCCGTGACCACCGTATAGAAGGCCATCAGGCAGAAGTTCCCCAGGAAGGCAAATACGCCGTGAATGTGCCATTTGCTTCCCGGTTTTTCCAGTTTCTGATACATCTTGATCGGGCTTGCCTGAGATGCACGGCCGATGGAAAATTCCACGGTCATCGCCGGCAGACCCAGAATGATCAGGCAGATCACATAGACCAGCACGAAAGCGCCGCCGCCGTTCTGACCGGTCATCCACGGGAATTTCCAGACGTTCCCGCAGCCGATGGCACAGCCGGCGCTGATCAGGATGAAGCCGAGACGGCTCCCAAATCGTTCTCTTTCCATAGTGTTTTTCTCCTTCATAAAGCTTTTTACTCAAAATGCCATAATAGCCTATATATTATATGATAAAATGAAAACCTTTTCAACAGGGAACTTCACTTATCAAAAATTTCCTGTTGCAATCATGAAAAAAACTAATCGTAACCAGCCGGTATGTGATATAATCTTGTTGAGATTACAGACATACCGGAAAAGGAGGCTCCCATGAGTTTAGTAAAATACGAAATTCTGCTGAATGCGCTGAAATACGGCAGCATCACCGCTGCTGCGGAACATATGGGCTACACCCAGTCCGGGGTCAGCCATATGCTGAACTCCCTGGAGGACGAGCTGGGGGTGAAACTGATTATCCGAAACAAGAAAGGGGTAAGCCTGACCTCTTCCGGAGAAATCCTTCTGCCCTACATAAAAAAAGTCGTCAGCGAAAACGACGCCTTCATGCAAGCAGTCAGCGAAGTCAACGACGTACTGCGGGGGCAGCTGACCATCGGCTCCTTTGCGACGGTCTCCTCCCATTACCTTCCCCACCTGATCCGGGACTTCAACAGAGTATATCCCAATGTAACTTTCCGGATGGTTCACGGGAATTACGGTGAGATTGAGCACTGGATCGAGACCCGGCAGGTGGACTGCGGCTTCGTTTCCCTGCCATCCCGCCCGGAATTTCACACCATCCCCGCCCTGCAGGACCGGTTGGTCGCCATCGTCGGCACGGAATACCCCCACAATTTCCCGAAGGATCGGAAAGTGACCCTGGAGGAAATCGCCAATCAGGACATCGTTGCCATGGAAACAGACACTGATTACGACCTGGTGCGGCTGTTCAAGGGCACCTCCCTGAAGTTCGAACCGAAGGTGATCACGGACGACGCCAACGCCACCCTGAAAATGGTGGAACACGATATGGGCGTTGCGGTATTCCCCATCACCTATCTGTCGAACCTGTCCGAACAGATCGAAGTCTATGAGATCGATACGGAATTCACCCGGACCCTGGCCCTGGCTTACACGAACCTGAAAGAGGCTTCCCCGGTCATGAGACGCTTCATCGAATTCATCAAAAAGCAGGGCCCCATGAGCTTTGCCGCGTTCAATCACATCAAGGCGGTGAACGACCCGGAATAGGGTGTCAGACGGGAGATGGGAGATTGGAGATTGAAGATGGGAGATTGAAGAAAGCCCTTCGGAACGTGACGTTCCGAAGGGCTTCATTTTTTTCTCCAGTCTTAAGTCTCTGGTCTTAAGTCTTCGTATAAATGTATTCGTTCCCGAACACGTCGATGACCTTCACCGCCGGATTCTTCAGTTGTTTCGACGGCAGGTTCATGGCAATATCGATGCCTTTTTTGTCCCGGCACCGCCATAGTTTCGGCCGGACGGTCCGGCCGTCGTAGTCCGGGTCGATGCACCAGTATTCAATGAGCTCATCGTAATGGTATTCCACCACCGTGTCCAGCAGGGCGAGGTTCTTCTCGTCGATTCCCAGGGCTTCCGGATCACCGTAATTGAGACCCGTAAGGGAAATCACCGTATTGTCCAGGACTCCTTCCATTTTATCCAGGCTCACCTGTACGTGAAGGTTATCGTCCCCCGCGCCTTCCTCTTCGGTCAGCTCGTGGGGCGAGCCCAGCTGTACCAGCCGTTTGTGGGCGGTCATCACCGCCGGAGCGCTGTTGTCGCAGAGCAGGTAGCGCCGGCCGGTCTTTTCGCAGACCGCTCCCAGCGTCCCGGAACCGCAGTAGAAATCGGCGCACAGGTCTCCCTCCCGTGTCACCGAATCCAGGATCCGCTTCAGCAGGGCCTCGGGCTTCTGGGTCGCATACCCGGTCCGTTCGGAAGAGGTCCGGCCCACCATATCGATCTGCCAGACGTCTTTCATGGACACGAGCGTGTACCAGCCAATCTCATCCCGATACTCCCGGACACCCTTGAAACGGTAAGGCTTCAGGTCCCGGTTATAGGATTTTTCCTCCTGGACCTGAAAATAATAGCCCTTCGATTTGGCGTAAAACAGCAGCACATCGTGCTTCCGGGCAAAGGTCCGCTTGCTGGCGCCGCCGGATTTGTAGGTCCAGACGATCTCGTTGATGAAGTTCTTCTCCCCGAAGACCTGGTCCAGAATCACCTTCAGGTAGTGGGAACTGTGCCAGTCCAGATGCACGAAGATGGTGCCGGTTTCCGACAGCAGGTCCTTCATCAGCATCATCGCCAGGGCTATATTCTCCAGATACTCCGCCATCCCGTCCTTCCAGCGGTCCGTGAAGGCGTGGTTTCTGGCCAGCGTCAGCTTTCCCTTCTGCTTCCCCACTTTCACGTTGATGGTGTAGTCGGACTTGCTGAAAAAGGGCGGATCCGCATAGATCATGTCGATTTTCCCGGCATAACCCGACCGGAGAAGCTCCGCCATGTACCGGAGATTGTCTCCCCGGACCAGGCAGTTTTCACCGCCGCCGGCAAAGGTCTCCACGGTGCGGAATACATCCCCTCCGCCGGTTTCCTTTATTTCATTGTACCGTTCTTCCGCCGCCCGGTAGATTTCCGGCAGCCGAAACAGGATATCTTTCATTTTGTTCTCCTAAAAGCCCAGGTTTTCCCCGATGAGCACCACCGTCGTGGGGATGCCGCCATGCTGCTTTTCCATGATCAGCGTGGCATTGCATATCCGTTTCGGTGAATTGCAGTTCATGCATTTGTCCGTCGTCTGACAGGGGGTCGGAATCCCGAGCCGCTGGGTATTCTTCGGGCAGGCCACATTCTTGATGCGGATCATGCTCTCCGCAAAGTTCCGGGAGATCTTGTTGATCCCGGCCACCAGGTACAGGTGGTCGTGGCCGAAGAGCATGCCTGACAGGCGGTTGCCGGTGCCGTCGATGTTGATGATGGTGCCGTCCTCTGTCAGACCGTTGATGCCGGCAAGGTAGACATCGGTGGTCATGGCCCTGCGCATGATTTCCTTCCGGTTTTCTCCCTCCGCCGGGTACCAGTGCCAGTATACTTCGTTGCCCTTTTCTTTCAGTGCATCGTAAATGCCGATCTTGTCCAGGGTCACCGAGCCGCCGAAGGATGCGCTCTGTTCCCCGATCTGCTCCAGCAGATACGCCTT
>JAFWFI010000038.1 GCA_017515705.1 Bacillota bacterium | reverse complement strand
TTGCGGAAAAGATCGCTTTATCCATATCGAACAGGGAGCAGCTGCTCAAGCTCTTGTCCATGAATAACTATGATATGGAAGCGAACAGCCGGCCGGAGTTGCTGGTTTCATTCAAAACGGCATATGGTGAATCCATGAAGAATGTATGCAGGCTTCTGACGAAATTCTGCCCGGAGAAATCGGAGGGAGACATTCAGAGTTTCATCTATGTCTTTTTCCCGTTTATGTTCGGGATCTACCCGTATACGGCGGTTACCGACAAACAGCGGGAAGCAATGAACAGTGCAAACGTGGACTTTGTACATCAGTCCACTTTTGAGATCACAAACGCATGTCTGTTAAAACTTCTGTAAAAACGACGAACAGCCCGGAAATCAATGCGATTCGTTTCTGGGAAAAAGAGATGAAATAAGGAGCATGGCGATATGAAATATACAAAGCTTGGCAATTCCGACCTGAACGTATCCCGCATCTGCATGGGGTGCATGGGCTTTGGGGACCCGGCGAGAGGGCAGCACAGCTGGACCATCGACGAGGAGCATTCCCGGGAAATCATCAAACGCGGACTGGACCTGGGCGTCAATTTCTACGATACGGCGATCGGGTATCAGAGCGGGACCAGCGAGCAGTATGTCGGACGGGCGCTGCGTGACTTCGCAAAGCGCGAAGACCTCGTAGTTGCGACAAAGTTCCTGCCGAGGACGCAGGAGGAAATCGCGAAGGGCATTTCCGGCCAGCAGCACATCGAGAACATGATCGACACCTCTCTTAAGAATCTGGGGATGGATTACGTGGATCTGTATATCTATCACATGTGGGACTGGAACACGCCGATCTATGATATCATGGAGGGCCTGGACCGCATCGTGAAAGCGGGCAAGGCGAGGTATATCGGCATTTCCAACTGCTTCGCCTGGCAGATTGCAAAAGCCAATGCGCTGGCGGAAAAAGAAGGCTTTTCGAAGTTCGTTTCCATCCAGGGACACTACAACCTGATCTTCCGGGAGGAAGAGCGGGAAATGGTGCCGTACTGTGAGGAAGAAAACATTGCCCTTACGCCCTACAGCGCCCTGGCGAGCGGCAGGCTTTCCAGAAAGACGGGTGAGGAAGACACGAAACGGGCGGCGGAAGACAGCTATGCAAAGTTTAAGTATGATGCCACGGCAGAGCAGGACGGCGTCATCATCCGCCGTGTGGAAGAACTGGCCGAAAAGCGCGGCGTGACCATGACGGAGGTATCCCTGGCATGGCTTCTGACAAAGGTGACGTCTCCCGTCGTAGGAGCGACGAAACTGCATCATATCGAAGGCGCCGCGAAGGCAGTGGAACTGGAACTGACCGAAGAGGAAATCAGCTATCTGGAAGAGCCGTATGTTCCGCATCCGCTGGCCGGTGTCATGGCGCAGAACAAGCGAAGCGACGCAGCCGGGAAGCATGTATGGACCACCGGCGACCAGAAGATCGTTAAATGAGGAGGAAACGACAATGAGTGAAAAAATCGTACAGACAGCAGGAAGAGAACAATTGGGGGAATTTGCGCCGATGTTCGCACACTTGAACGACGATGTGCTCTTCGGTGAAGTATGGAATGAAGAAGCGATCGATGTGAAGACGAAATGCATCATCACAGTCGTTTCCCTGATGGCATCCGGAATCACCGATTCCTCCCTGACCTACCACCTGCAGAACGCTAAAGCCCATGGGGTGACGAAGGAAGAAATCGCAGCCATTATCACCCATGCAACCATGTATACCGGCTGGCCTAAGGGCTGGGCTGTTTTCCGCCTGGCGAAGGAAGTATGGAACGAGGAGTAGCAGGAGGAGATGTGAATGAAGAAGGTTTTATTGATTCTGACGTGCATGCTACTGGTTTTCGGACTTGCGGCATGCGGAAGCGATGCGGGCGGCAGTACTGCACAGGACGATCAGACTGCAGAGACACAGGAAGCTGCAGCTCAGCCCGAAACGGATGGCGCGCAGACGGGCGGGGATATCCTGGTTGTATACTTTTCTGCTACCGGGACGACGAAGGGCGTTGCTGAAAACATTGCCTCCATTACCGGCGGCGATCTTTATGAAATCACCGCTGCACAGGAATATACCGCCGAGGACCTGGACTGGAACGATCCGAACAGCCGTACCACGAAAGAACAGAATGACCCTTCCGTACGGCCTGAAATCGGAAGCGAGCCCGTATCTCTGGAGGAGTATTCCACGATTTATATCGGTTATCCGATCTGGTGGGGCCAGGAACCCCGGATCATGGATACCTTTGTGGAAAGCTATAACTTTGACGGCATTACCGTGATTCCGTTCTGTACGTCCGGCAGCAGCGACATCGGCAGCAGCGGAGAGCATCTTGCAGACAATGCAGGAAGCGGAAACTGGCTGGATGGACAGCGGTTTGGCGCCGGTACGCCGGAGTCGGATATTCAGGCGTGGATCGAAGGAATTCAGTAAAAAACCGTATATGAAAGCCCCCCTTGGGAGGGCTTTTTTCTTATGGCTTTTCTGCTTTATCCGGGCCGACTTGTGAGCAGGGGGGATTTATGGTATAATCTCACAATAACAAACAGGATAAACAAATTACGGAGGATAGAATATGAAAACATTGATTATCGGAGCGGGAGCCGTGGGCTGTGCGGTTGCCGCCGCCACCGCCAATGCGGGAATGGAAACAGCGATCATTGACACAAGCACCGTAGCGGATTATATCCAAGAGAACGGGCTGAAACGGACCGGGCTGTTTGGAGATATCACCATCGCGCCGGACCGCCTTGCCATTTATAAGGACTATGACCAAATCGGAACCGGTTATGATTACGTCATTGTTTCCGTCAAGACCATGTTCAATAAAGCCGTGGCAGCGGACCTGGCGGCTCACCGGGAAATCCTGAGCCCGACGGGACGGATCGTGATTTTCCAGAACGGATGGGGCAATGACGAAGCGTATCTGGAATACTTCCCAACCTCTCAGGTATTCAATGCCCGGATCATTACAGGCTTTGAGAAGCTTTCGCCCGGCGTGACCAACGTAACCGTACACACTGCGCCGATCCTGCTGGGTTCCCTGCACGGAGAATCCATTCAGGAACTGGAACCTCTGGCGGACGCAATCAGTAAATCCGGCATTCCTTCCGAAATTTCGGAGGAACTGGAGCAGGCCCTGTGGGCGAAAGTGCTGTATAACACGACCCTGAATCCGCTGGGAGCGATACTGGACATGAGCTACGGCCAGTTGGCAAGTTCCGAACACCTGGTCGGCATTATGAATAAGATGATCGAAGAGACCTTTGCCGTGATCGATGCGGCAGGGTACAAGACATTCTGGAAGACTGCAAAAGAATACCAGGACGTATTTTACGGCAAGCTGGTGCCGGACACCTTTGCCCATCGTTCTTCCACGCTGCAGGACATCGAAAACCGCCGAAAAACGGAAATCGACACGCTGAACGGCTGTATCCTGAGAATCGGGGAGAAACATGGCGTTCCGACGCCGACTCACGCCATGATCGTGGAAATGATCAAGGGCATCGAGGATATTCGCTGTCAGTAAAGAAAAGAAATCAGATTTCAAAGACTCCGGGAAGGTGCCGGCGGGCACTGATTTCCAGGGAGGCATATTATGATGAAAAAAAGAATGCTGTCTCTTCTGCTCTGTGCGGTAATGCTCCTGGGTTTACTGCCAGTGACGGAGGGGAGCGTTTCCTATGCTGCCGGCGATAAAACCATCAAGGGGTTCCTGCTTCCTGCGCTGGAACCGGTGGGGACCGTCCTCTATATGTGGGGCGGAGGCTGGAATGACGCGACCCGAATCGGCGTTCCACAGGCCATGATCGACTGGTACAACAGCCAGGACAGCAGCTATGATTACCATAATTACAACGACCATTCCACCGCCAACCGCGCGAAGGGTTTTGACTGTTCCGGCTTTGTGGGCTGGAGCATCTACCAGGGCCTGCATGCCAAAAGCAATGAAGGCTCCGGTTATACCTGTGTGTCCAGGGATGTGGGCAAGAACTACCAGGCCCGCGGATGGGGCACGGTCATCAGCAAGGAGGTCCTGGCTTCGAACGGTTATGTCCTGAAAGCCGGGGATATCGGCTTCCATGAAAGCCACACGTTTATCGTGATCGGGCAATGCAGGGACAAGAGCTTCGTACTGGTGCACTCGACGCCCCAGGCCGGTGTCCAGATCGCAGGCACTCCGACGCCGGACGGCAAATACAACAGTCAGGCGGCTGCACTGGCCGCGACGTATATGTCCCGGTATCCGGGCACTCAAAAATATGAGTATCTGACCAGAAGCGGCAACTATTTTTCCCGCTGCAGTTTTTTCCGCTGGAACCGGTCCACGCTGGCGGACCCGGACGGCTACACGAATATGTATGCGGATGAGATCCTGGCGGATCTGTTTGCATCGATGAACGGCACGCCTGCCGTTCCGGATGACCCGATCATTCCGCCGGACGGTGTTCCGTTTAAGGATGTATCCAGGGACGACTGGTTTGCCGATGCTGTCGTGTTTGTGTATCAGAACGGGTTTATGGGCGGGACGTCCGAAACGACCTTCGAGGCAAAGGCACCCATGACCCGGGCGATGTTCGCCACGGCCCTGTACCGGATTTCCGGGTCACCGGCGGTCACGGGAGGGAATCCCTTTGTCGATGTGGAGAACGGAAGCTGGTATCAAAACGCCGTGTGCTGGGCTGCGGAAAACGGGATCACCGTGGGCACTTCCGATACATGCTTCGAGCCGGCGGCTCCCGTAAGCCGCGAGCAGATGGCGGTATTCCTGTACCGCTTTGCCACAATGGACAATCATGAACCCGAGAGCGGGGAATTCCAGGAATTCGCCGATGCGGCCGCGGTCAGTGACTGGGCGGCCGGCGCCATGGGCTGGGCTGTTTCCGAAGGGATCGTCCGCGGAAAAGACGAGGGACTGGTTCCTCAGGCGACCGCAGACCGGGCACAGTTTGCAGTTATGCTGCAGCGGTATTTCCAGTGGGCCTGGAACCGGTAGCTTAGCAGTTATATATTAAAAAACCCCCGGCGGGATCGATGAGAGATCCTGCCGGGGATTCTTAATAGGTTGAGGCTCTGGAACTTGTCAGTTTCCAGACTCCGTTTTCTTTTCTTAAAGTGAAGTCTCCGCGGAGCTTCCATCTGCTTTTTCCGCCACCGTAGACGGCAGCTATGACCCGGCTTTTTCCGGTAAGAGTCGCCGTATCTTCTTTGACAGAGGCGGTAATGTCATCATGCTCCGCCGAATAATAATTGAAAGTGCCGGCGAGAAGACCGCCGATGAATTCGTCCACGGACTGCCGGACGCCGGTCATATGGAGCAGATAATAGTCCTTGGACATCAGGCTTCGCAGCCCGTCTTCGTCTTTTTCGATCAAATAAACCCAGTATTTCCGGTAGATCTCTTTGATGGTTTCGATATCATTCATGGTTATTCCTTCTGTTCGGCCGGGTCCAGGTACCGGAGGATCTTTGCCGGCACACCGCCGACGACCGCATAATCAGGTACATCCTTTGTCACGACAGCACCGGCGGCCACTACGGAGTATGCGCCTATGGTGACGCCGGGGCAGATGGTGACGTTCATACCAAGCCAGGCATTTTTCTTTATATGGACTTTGCCGTAGGTATAGATGGTGTGGCGTTCGTTCATGTCGTGGTTAATGGTCGCGATCCGAAGCCCGGGGGCAGACATCACGCCGTCTTCAAACTCGATGCCGCCGGAAGCGGAGAGAATGGCGGAGTGATTGAGGAAGACTCCCTTGCCGAAGGTCACCCGGTTGCCGAAGTCACAGATGAACGGCGTCAGGATACGCACATCGTCCAGGTTCCTGCCAAACAGTTCTTCCAGGTCTTTCACATAAGAGGGGTCGTCCGGCATCTTGGCGTTTGCTTTGGCGCAGAGGACCCTGGCGCGCATCATTTCATCGACCGCCTCCCGGAAATAGGGCTCCCTGTTGTCCGTGGGGCCGCCGTTTTCCATCAGCTCGAAGACATATCCTTCTTTGTATTCCATGTTCCTGTCCTCCTTAAATCAGGTTGTTGTCGGCGAGCCATTTCTTTACTGCTCCGCCTGCATTAGCCGCTCTGCTGCCGGTGATGGCCAGGCCTTTTTTCACTTCGGCGCCGGGAGCCGCTTTCCGGATGTCGCTTTCGCTGTGCCCCATGCCGCTGCCTTCATTGGTGCAGAGGGGAAGGATCTTTTTGCCGGTGAAATCATATCTTTCCAGGAAGGTGAAAACGGCCATGGGCATCGTTCCCCAGTAGTTCGGGTAGGCGAGGATCACGGTGTCGTATTCATCCAGACTGTCCGGGTATGCTGTGAGCTCCGGCCGCACATTGTTTTTCAGGTCTTTCTTTGCCTGGTCGATGCAGGTCATGTACACCGGGGAGTAGGGTTCTTTCATTTCGATCTTGAATGTGTCGGCCGGAAGCATTTCCTTCATGCCGTTTACGACGATTTCCGTGTTCCCGGTCTTGACGTATCTCATTGCGCCGCCGAAATAGTTTTCATCCGCTCTTGAAAAGAAAGCGATCAGTGTCTTTGCCATTTGTATTTCCTCCGTTTCATTGTTGTTTGGGTGGTTTCTTCTTTCTGATAACAGTATCGCATAAAACCATTGTAAAATCTAATTGAAATATTGTATAATTGATTTAATATTTAAATAACGAGGTGAAGATCGGTGAACACGAAACAAATGGGTTACTGCATCGAACTCGCCCATACGCTGAATTTCAGCCGGGCGGCGGAGAATATGTTTGTGAGCCAGCCGACTTTTTCATATCAGATCCGGCTGCTGGAGGAAGAAGTGGGATTTGAGATATTTGAGAGGAGCGGCAAAGGGGCGGCGCTGACCCCGGCGGGGTCCCAGTTTGTTACGTACCTCGCGAACATGCGGGAAGAACTGAAGCGGGCCATCGAGCAGGGGCAGAATTTCAGCGCCCGGTATCGGGACAGCATTACAATCAGTCTGATGGTCCGGCAGGCGGTGTATTTCCTGCCGGAAGCCATGAGGCTGTTTGCGGAAGTCAGACCTGACGTACAGGTCATTCCGAAGTTTCAGTATGAGAATGGGGTGGAAAGCTTCCTTCGGAATGAAGCGGACATACTCTTTGCGCTGAAAGAACAGACGAAGCAGATACCGGGCATAGACGTCCATGAACTGTTCGAAAGCCATATCTATCTGATCTCCCAGCGGGAAGATGAGCTGGCGGTGAAGAACCTGCTGACGGAAGAGGATCTGTACGGGAGAACGCTGATGGTGGGCGGCGGGTCGCCGCCGGCCCTGAAAACGGTGCAGCAGAGGCTGATCGCTTCCGGAAACGTGCAGTATTTCAACAGCGCCGACCACGATACCACGTTGACGAATGTGGCGGCCGGAAGGGGCGTTTGCCTTGCCCCCGGATTCCTGAACGATCACAGCGGACAGTTTGCCTGGACACCGTTCGACTGCAGGGAAAGTTTCTCCTGCGTGCTGTGTACGCACAGGACCGACAGGAGGGAGAGCGTCGCGGAATTCATCGATCTCCTGCAGCGGCTGTACCGGGACGCAGTGGCGTTCCCTCTGTAAGGCGGGATCCCGTATCTGTGAGGGGTCGCCGGGCCGTATATATTGACAGAAGAAGAAAAGTTTGATACAATATTAACAAAGATGTAACGATCAATATTTATTGAAAAAATATCATATATTGATGACCGACTTTAAAGGAGGAGAGTGAGTATGTTTAACAGACCGATTTTTGACATCCAGAACAACGTGGCGATCATTACCGGTTGTTCCGGCGGCCTGGGCGTCCAGATGGCAAAGGCGCTGGCAAACCAGGGCTGCAAGATCGTCGCCGTAGCGCGCCGGTTTGAACAGCTGGAGAAAGTCTGCAAGGAAATCAACGACATTTACAACGTGGAAACGATGCCGATCAAATGCGACATCACCAATACCGAGGAAGTGGAAGCCACCGTGGCAAAAGTCATGGAACGCTTCGGCAGGATCGATATCCTGATCAACAACGCCGGTACCGGCGCGATCGGGCATGCGGAGAACATCACGGACGAGCAGTTCCAGAGCGAGTTCGACATCGACCTGTTCGGTACGTTCAAATTTGCCCGCGCCGTGGCGAACCAGGCAATGAT